>CALZMC010000016.1 GCA_945788455.1 uncultured Clostridia bacterium | reverse complement strand
GCAACTGTTTTGTCGCTGACATCATCAGCGATTGTTACAGGATTTTCATAAGAAAACAAAAGTCTTGTAAGCTCGTATCTAATGTTTGCGATTTTGAGTGTCATTTCCTTGCTGTAACCCTCAATACCGTATTTTTCAACGGCAGCGTCAAAGCAGTTTTGCGCAGTAGCATACGGCTGAAGATTCAGCATATCGGCACTTTTCATTGTGACAATATCCTTCTCCTCGCCGTTAAATCTAACCTTGCCCGACTTATCGAGCTTTAGGGGAAGATTTTGTGCGTACTCCTCCTTTTGAGACTCAAAAAGCTTTATGAGATTATATATAATTCGGTTTCTTTCCTCGTTCTCGCTTGCAGACGGAAAATACACGGCGTTTAGGATAATCGAGTTTCCCTGCCTGTTGGTCACGAGTGTGTTTCCGTTTCTGTCAACGATTTCGCCACGAGCCGCCTCGATAGGAATAGTGTATGTATTTACGGCACTATTCTTTGACATATAGTAATCGTGGTCGCGAACCTGAATTGTAAAGAGGTCATAAGCAAATCCAAGTGAAATTGCAAAAACAATTATCATAGCGATAATACTTCTGGCACTTTTGTATCTGCTTTTCATATTGAATTGACCTCCTTTTGAATTATTAATACTGGCTTAGCTTTTTATACCTTTAGTCTTGCTTTTATCGGTTTGAATATAAAGTATGCTATTGCCGAAGCAGCAACAGTATAAATGACGCTTGGCAGATAAAAGGCAAACAGAGTATAAGCCTCGCCTCCCGTACCCTTAATGACTATAAAGCACAACCAATAGACTAAGGAATACAGCACTGCGACTGATGAACAAATTATTATATTTGTGATAAATGTGTTTCTGATAATGTTATTAACAAGCGCTGATGCAATAAAGCAGGTCAGCGCGAAAAATATGCAGTTAAATCCCATATGTGTCGCAGAGCTTATATCCCATAGTGCACCTGCAAACAGGCCTAAAAGGCTTGCCGACAGCTCGCCCTCGCCCGATGTCAGTATCATTACTGTCGGGATAATCAAAAAGCATCTTGCGCCAAAGATTTCGGGCATTATTCCGCTAACATTTTGAAGTAGCTCTGCAATCAAAATAAAAAGACAGTATATGACATATTTTTTCACTTGCTTATTTCTTGTGTCGGTCATTATTCTGCCTCGCTTTCAGCAGAGTCAACGACTAAAACAAGGCATTGGTCAATGCTCTTAATGTCTGTTCCGGGCTCGATAACGCCGTAGGTTGCAATATTGGTTTCTTCATCGCGAACATCTCTGATTGTGCCGATAACAATACCCTTTGGAATAATTGAACCGACACCTGCAGTCGCAATAATTGAGCCGTATGTAACATTAGTGTTGCTGTCAAGATTTTCAAATTTGCAGTATCCCTGCCTTGCAAGAGTGCTGTCGCCCGTTGCATAGCTCAATTCCTTCGAGTTGATGTCGTATGCAGAAACACTGCATGAGGGATTAATAATCGTTTCGATAACCGAATAGGTAGGATATGCTTTTTTTACAACACCTACAAGATATTTTCCGTACAGTACGGCACATCCCTCGCTGATACCGTTTGCAGTACCCCTGCTGATTGTAAAGGAGCAATACGGGTCTGCGCTGTCACGGGCGATAACAGATGCGTTTACAAAGTGAATGTTATCGTTATCGTCCTTAATATCAAGAGCCTGCTTGTACAGCTCGTTTTGTGTTTTTAGGTTTTCGTAGTCTGCAAGCTGATTTTGAGCCTCGCCCAACTCCTTTTGAAGCTCGTCAATCTTCTTTTCGTATTCGGCATCGCCCTTTGCATTTTTTGTAATCCTGCTGATAGTGTCGGCAGTCTTGTCTGCAACCCAATGAACAGGCGCAAAAACGGTGCCTATAACAGACGACTGTGCGCTTTCGCTGTGTCCGTTAACTGCGCTGATAAGCATACCGACTAAAAGCAATACGATAATACCGACTATTAACTTGAAACGACCGCTTTTAAAAATATGCTTCATTCTTACATTACCCTTCTGAGCTTAATAGATGTACCTACTGCAACACAGCTTGTAGGGTCATCGGGAACGTGAACGGTTATACCTGTTTCGCTTGCGATAAGCTCCTTTAGTCCCTTTAACTGACATCCACCGCCTGTAAGATAAATACCGCGGTCGATAATGTCTGCGGCAAGCTCAGGCAGAGTTGCCTCTAATGTGCTTTTTACAGTATTGATAATCTCATTAACAGGCTCCTCTAAAATATCCTGAACCTCTTTTGATGTGATTTCAATGCTCTTCGGAAGACCGTTTGACAGGTTTCTGCCCTTGATTTCCATAGCGGCCTCGCCCTCGTATGTCTTTGCAGAGCCGAGCTTTAGCTTAATATCCTCAGCAGTATTAACGCCGATTAATAGCTCGCGCTCATCTCTCATATAGTCAATAATTGCTTGGTCAAAGGCATCTCCGCCAACCTTAATGCTCTGGCAGGATGCAATACCGCCAAGGCTGATAACAGCAACGTCACAGGTGCCTGCACCGATATTTACTACCATTGAGCCTGTTGCGTCATAAACGGGAAGACCTGCACCGAGAGCAGCAGCCATTGACTCCTCGATAAGCTCAACGTCCTGCGCTCCTGCCGAGCGAACGGCGTCCTCAACAGCTCTGCGCTCAACCTCTGTTACATAGTTAGGAATAGAGATTACAACTCTTGTTCTTGTAAAAAGACTGCGCTTGCTTGATGAGTGAATAAAGCTGCGAAGCATATCTGAGGTCATATCAAAGTCGGCGATAACTCCGTAGTTCAAAGGTCTTACAGCGACAATTGAGCCGGGTGTTCTGCCTATCATATTTTTTGCCTCGTTGCCTGTTGCAACAACTCTTTTTGACTTAACATCAACGGCAACAACGCTGGGCTCATTGATGATAATTCTGCCCTTTCTGTCACAAATTCTTGTATTAGATGTACCCAAATCAATTCCAAGGTCCCTAGAAAAAATCATATATGTATCTCTCACTTTCAAGAATGGTATTGTTAAAACCATATAGTTGTCTTTATTATATATTATATATAGGTTTATAACAATACCAAAATTGAAAATTAACAAATTTTTTTAAATTTCCACCGTAAATTCGTAGCCCTGATTTCTTACCTCGTCAATTACATCGCCGAGTATGTCGGCATTAGTTTGGCTGACTGCGTGAAGAAGCATAATTTCGCCGTTGTGCGTATAGGTCGTAATGGTGTCAAATGCTTCCTTTGGGTCGGCAGGATTATTTTGGTCCCAGTCGGCATACGCAAAGCTCCAGAACACGCTTTTATATCCGAGCTCATCGGCGAGAGCAAGAGTGTTTTCGCTGAATTCTCCCTTTGGAAATCTAAACAAGGTCATACGGTATTTGAAGTTTTCTTTCATATATTTGTCAAGAAATTCAATCTCCTCAGTTGCTTCCTCCTGCGAAACCTCGTCCATTGTGTAGTGACGATAAGTGTGATTGCCGATAATGTGGCCCTCGTCAATCATACGTTCAATCAGCTTTGGATTGTCCTTAACAAAATCGTAGGTAACGAAGAAAATTGCCTTAACATCCTTCTCCTTGAGCGTGTCTAAAATCTTAGGTGTATAGCCGTTTTCGTACCCCTCGTCAAAGGTTAGACAGATGAATTTGTCGTCATTCATAATGAACTGAGCGCCAAGCCTTCCATAGCTTTCCTGAAGATTTACAGGGTCGGTCGGTCGCTGATGATTGTCGGCACGTCCCGGTCCCCAAATGACCTTTTCGGTGCTGTAATATTGACTGCCTAAGCCTGTTATTTCAGGCGTTTGGTTTGCAGCGCCGGTAGTCGTTTCGGTCGTATTCGTTGTTTGAGCCTCATTATTGTTATTTGTATTTGCAGTGCAAGCCGTCAGCATACCTAAGCACAAAATTGTTATAAGAATTTTTTTCATAAAAATACCCCCTTGATTATTATTATCAAGAGGGAATTATATATTTTTGGAAATATTTAATTTTGAAAACCGACCTATTCGGCACCTTCAACCGATTTCATTTTTAGGTATGCATTGATAAAGCCGTCAATATCGCCGTCCATAACAGCGTTAATATTACCCATTTCAAAGTTAGTGCGATGGTCCTTTGCCATGGTGTATGGCATAAATACGTATGAACGGATTTGGCTTCCCCAAGCGATTTCCTTTTGGTCGCCCTTGATGTCCTCAATACGTTCAAGGTTTTCGCGTTCCTTGATTTCGACAAGCTTTGATTTTAGCATACGCATTGCAACCTCACGGTTTTGGTGCTGGCTTCGTTCGATTTGGCATGATACGACAATTCCTGTCGGAATGTGTGTAAGACGCACGGCAGATGAGGTTTTGTTAACCTTTTGACCTCCTGCACCCGATGCTCTGTACACGTCCATTTTTATGTCCTCGTCACGAATTTCTACATTAATATCATCGTCAATTTCGGGCATAACCTCAAGAGATGCGAACGATGTGTGACGTCTGCCGGAGCTGTCGAAAGGAGATACGCGAACAAGTCTGTGAATTCCCATTTCGCCCTTTAGGTAGCCGTACGCATTTTCGCCCTCGACTAATATTGTTGCACTCTTTACACCTGCAACATCGCCGTCAAGATAGTCAAGAGTTGACACCTTGTAGCCGTGTCTTTCGCCCCAACGGTTATACATTCTAAACAGCATTTCTGCCCAGTCCTGTGCCTCTGTTCCGCCTGCACCTGCGTGGAATGTTAAAAGCGCATTTTTGCTGTCATATTCGCCACTGAGCAGTGTAGAAAGAGTAAGTGATTCAAGCCTTTTTTCGAGTTCGTCAACGGCACTTGTACAGTCTTCGAGCAGGTCAGCGTCCTCCTCCTCGTCTCCAAGCTCAATCATAACAAGAGTATCCTCATAGTCCTTTTTTACATTCTCGTACGATGATATTTTTGATTTTAGCGAGCCGATTTTTTGCATCGTTTTTTGGCTGTTTTCCATATCGTCCCAAAAATCGGGAGCAGCACTCAATTTCTCAAGCCTTTCGACCTCGCCGATAAGACTGTCGATAGCAAGTGCCTCCTTTAAATTTTTGATAGTCGGCTCAGACTCTAACAGTCTAAATTTTAATTCCTCATATTCAATCATAGTATAACCTCAATTTATCTCAATATTGTCAATATTATATACAACAATGAAAAATTTTTCAATATTAAAAATCAGTTAATAATATTTTAATTAAATTGTTGATTTATTGTGGTAAATTAATGTATAATATAAGATAACAAATTGGAAAGGAAAATATAATGATTTTTCAGAAAAATGAAAAGTGTCCCGTATGTGACAAATTTTTTACTGATAATGATGATATAGTAATATGTCCCGATTGCGGTACTCCTCATCACAGAGAATGCTACAACAGTCTCGGTCATTGTGCTAACAGTGATAAGCACAGCGAGGGCTTTGAGTACGAATATATCAGTGAGCAAAAGGATGCCGATAAATCGCCTAATGACACGGTTCAGGGCAGTGTGTATTATCAGCCAAACGGCGAAGACTCACGTAGCGATAACGAAAATGATACATCGCCTATGCCTGATTTTATGTCACAGTTCAAGACTGACACGGCATATGACAACAGTGAAGAAACTATTGACGGAAAAAAGATAGGCGATGTTGCCGCCGTTGTTAGAACAAATACTCAAAGATTTATTCCAAAATTCAAGAGAAATAAAAATATCTCTTGGAATTGGAGCGCATTTATATTCGGTCCGTATTATCTGTTTTTCAGAAAAATGATTGCTCCCGGTATAGTTTTTCTTGCGCTCAGCCTTATAGTTCAGCTTTTTGCGATGGGATTTTATGCAGAGCAGTATAACGCTTATGCACAGTTTATCACAAGTAATGCCGGCAATTACAGTGAGCTTATGAATATGATGGCTAATCCGTCTGCAGAGCTTTTGGATATTGCTAACGGCATAAAGCCTATGTTCAATATTATCATTGTCTGTAATTTGGTTCTTCGTACGATTATCGCACTCTTTGCCGATAAATTATACAGAATAAAGGTTCTTAAAACTCTTGACAATGTTGACGAAAAGCTAAAAAACGGTGGCTCATTTAATCAAAATCCGCTGTTTAGTGTCAGCACAAATTTATCCCAAGAGCAAATGAAAAAGCTTTATCTCGGAAAGCTTGGCGGCACAAGTATATTTACACCGTTGATTGCTATGATGTCGCTTGATATAATTGTTTCGTTAATTCAAAGATTATAAATAAATTTCTTTATAGGAGGAGTTAAACTATGAAAGTAAAGAAGGCTATTATTCCGGCAGCAGGTATGGGCACAAGAGTGCTTCCTGCATCAAAGGCAGTTCCAAAGGAAATGCTAAACATTGTTGATAAGCCTGCAATTCAGTACATTGTTGAGGAGGCTTTCGCATCAGGTATTGAGGACGTGCTTATCATCACAAATCGCGGCAAGGGTGCTATTGAGGACCACTTTGACCACGCATTCGAGCTTGAGACAAAGCTTGAGGGTAACGAGAGCAAAAAGAAGATTTACGATGATGTTGTTGCTTGCTCAAACTTCGGTAACATCTATTTCATTCGTCAAAAGGAGACAAAGGGACTCGGTCACGCAGTTCTTTGTGCAAAGAGCTTTGTCGGCAATGAGCCGTTTGCTGTCCTCTATGGAGATGATGTTATTCTGTCAAAAACACCTGTAACAAAGCAGCTATGCGATGCTTATGAAAAGTACGGCAAGGGTACTGTTGGTGTTAAAGAGGTTCCGGGAAAAGCAATCACAAAGTATTGTTCACTTGCAGTAGATCATATTGAAGACAACTGCTTTAACTGTACAGATATGATTGAAAAGCCGTCAGAGGACCAGATTATGTCTAACTACTCGATTTTAGGCCGTGTTGTTATGCCACCTGAAATCTTTGATATTCTTGAGGAGACTCCACTCGGTGCAGGCAACGAGCTTCAGCTAACAGATGCTATGAAGACTCTTGCTCAAACTAAGGGTGTTGTTGCTGTTGATTACGAGGGTACCCGCTACGATATGGGCAACAAGTTCGGTATTCTTCAGGCTAACATTGAGGTTGGTCTTGAGCATCCTGAAACAAAGGATGAGCTAAAGGCTTATATTAAAGAAATTGCAAAGGATTTAGATTAATGTCACAATATTATTATAACCCATTTGGAAATAGTAATGTGATAGAGGAGAAATCAAGATTAGCCGAGCGCGAAATGCAGATAAAAAAAGAAAAGCGTGAAATCAGAAAAATCAGCTCTTCTATGGGGTGCGCAATTATTGCGTATCTTGCCGTTCAGCTTTTATTTGTTCAGGCGCTACAAAAGGCAGGATATTATGAGCTTTTTAATAGCAGTCCTGTCTTTGAAAGCGGTGCAACGATATTTTTTGTATCATTTTGTGCAGTGCTTGTGCCTTTTGCTATTATGGCACTCGTGAACAAAAGGAAATACGAGTATCCCATTATTCCTAATAATGCAATCAGTGCAAAAAGAAGCTTTATGTGGATAAGCTTTGGAATGGGCTGTTGTGTTGTTGCAAATATTGTATGCTCATTTCTAATCGCTTTCTTTAACGAGCTTTTTAATGTAAATATGGAGTCAAATGAGCTTAGCGACCCGAACAATATTTGGGCTTGCTTATTGCAAATTTTAAGCCTTGCTGTTGTTCCTGCGATATGCGAGGAGCTTGCAATGAGATGCTGCTCGCTTCAGCTTCTTCGAAAGTACGGAAAGGGATTTGCCGTTTTCGCTGTCAGCATTGTTTTCGGCTTAATGCACGGAAATGTACCTCAGTTCATATTTGCATTTACTATCGGTTTGATACTTGGATACGTTACTGTAAAGACAAATAGCATTGTTCCTGCTATTTTTATTCACGGATTTAATAACGGAATATCTGTATTCAGTACAATTACCTCATATTCGCTCGGCGAAAAATACAGCACCTATGCTATTTTGATTTCATACATCGTTTGGGGCGTGCTTGGAGCTGTTATGACTATCGGCTTGTTCTCAAAGGGAGAGTTTGCAAAGGGAAAAAAGGAAAGCAACTCTGTTTTAACAAACGGCGAAAAGTTTTCGTCATTCCTATTTCCCGGTATGATTCTTCCGTTTATCATTTTGATTTACTTAACTATTGCTACTATTAAGGGCTGATTATGAAAAATATGTTTATGAAAAGATCTATTGAGCTTGCTCGTATCTCTGCCGAGGAGGGAGAGGTGCCTGTCGGCGCAGTAGTAGTGAGAAACGGCAAAATAGTAGGCGAGGGCAGAAACAGGCGAGAGATTGAAAAAAATGCACTCTATCACGCAGAGCTTGAGGCAATAGATAACGCCTGCAAAAATCTCGGTGGCTGGCGACTTTGGGAATGTGAGCTTTATGTTACCTTGGAGCCGTGTCCGATGTGTGCGGGAGCAATAGTGAATTCGAGAATTAAGACAGTATATTTTGGCGCAAGCGATTACAAGACAGGGTGCTTTGGCTCGGTGGTGGATTTTAATTCTCTGCCGTTCAATCATAAGCCGAAAGTTGTTAAAAATGTAATGTATGATGAATGTACAAATCTATTGACTGATTTTTTTAAAAATTTAAGAAAACAAAAAATTGAGGCCTAATCACTTGATGATTAGGTCTTTTATTATGACGGTTGCACA
>CALZMC010000015.1 GCA_945788455.1 uncultured Clostridia bacterium | reverse complement strand
CCACTTTCAGCAGTAGGCGAAATCACATTCTATATTAAAAACTCAAAGAGCAAGGCTGTTCTTGTTCTTGACCAATTTTATGAAAAGGTTTTAGAGGCACTAAAGGACGTTGACTTTGAGGTTAAGGTTATCGTTGCAAGAATTAAGGATGAGCTTCCGTTCCCACTAAATCTGCTTTATCCTCTAACTTTAAAGGAAAAGCCTGCCCCACTTCCAAAGGAAAACAAAAATGTTATCGAATGGAGCGACTTTATCTCTAACGGCAAGAAGATTAAGTCTCTTCCAAACGAATTTCCAAAGAAGGATGAGACAGCAGTTATCCTATTCAGCGGTGGTACAACAGGCACCTCAAAGGGTATCGAGCTTACAAACCTAAATATGAACGCACTCGGCACACAAGTTGCTGCAGGTGCAGGCTTCTCACTTGAGCATCTTCGTATGTTCTCTGTAATGCCACTATTCCACGGCTTCGGTCTCGGTGTCGGTATTCATACAGCACTTATCAACGGTGGTACCTGTATTTTAATTCCACAGTTCACAGTTAAAACTTACGCAAGAGATGTTAAAAAATATAAGCCAACCGTTATCGTTGGTGTTCCTACTCTTTTTGAGGGACTTCTTCGTGCAGAGGGCTTCGACTTTGACCTGTCATTCCTTGAGGGTGTATTCTGTGGTGGCGACTCACTATCTATCGAGCTAAAGAAGAAGGTTGACACATTCCTAAAGGAGCATAACTCAAAGGTACAAATCCGTGAGGGCTTCGGTACAACAGAATGCGTTACTGCATCTTGTCTGACTCCATACGATTTCTATCGTGAGGGTAGTATCGGCATTCCGTTCATTGATGTATATTATCAAATCTGCGACCCTAACACAGATGTAGAGGTTCCATACGGTACAGAGGGCGAAATATGTATTTGCGGTCCGACAGTTATGAAGGGTTATCTTGATAACAAGGCTGAAACAGCGTCAACCCTTCGTACTCACGATGACGGCAACGTATGGCTGCATACAGGCGACCTCGGTACAATGGATGAGGACGGATTTGTTTACTATAAGCAGAGAATGAAGAGACTCATCATCGTATCAGGCATCAATGTATATCCTTCACAGGTTGAGAATGCTATTGACGCTCATCCGGACGTACTGCTATCCTGTGCAATCGGAGTTCCCGACCCATACAAGATGCACGTTGTAAAGGCATTTGTTGTTCTTCGTCAGGGCGTTGAGCCAAGCGATAAGATTAAGGAAGAAATCCTTGAATACTGCAAGAAGAACATTTCAAGATACGGTGTTCCAAAGGAAATTGAATTCAGAACAGAGCTTCCAAAAACACTTGTTGGCAAGGTTGCTTACAGAAAGCTTGAGGAAGAAGAAGCTGCAAAGCGCGAAAGTAAATAAATAAAAATCAACCGAGTAACTAAAGCGTTACTCGGTTGTATTTTTGCATGAAGTTAAATCAGCTATATAATTATTCTGCGTTAGCAGATTTCATCACGCAAGTGATTTCATCCCACGAAAGCGGGATTTATCCCGTCCGATAGGACGGATTTAGTTGAAAAGAAACAACCTTTGTCTGGTAGACAAAGGTTGTTTCTTTTCTGGCGGAGTGGGTGGGATTTGAACCCACGGGTGATTGCTCACACGATAGATTTCGAGTCTATGCCGTTATGACCTCTTCGGTACCACTCCGTATATTTATAAAATATACCATTGATATTATTATTTGTCAATATCGTTTGGCTTATATTTAGTATGGATATTGAAAGTAATTTCGTTTTATGATAAAATAACCCTATTAAAACTGTGGAGAATACTATGATTGCTATTATTGATTATGGTGCAGGAAATCTGTCAAGCGTAAAAAAGGCACTTGATTTTCTTGGTGCCGAAAGTGAAATAACAATGGACAAGGACAGGATTTTGTCTGCATCTCACGTAATTTTGCCGGGAGTCGGCTCGTTCGGAGATGCGATGAAATCTATGGAGGAGCGCGGTCTCGTTGAGGTAGCAAGGGAGGCAGGCAGGACAAAGAATTTTCTCGGCATCTGTCTCGGCCTTCAGCTATTATTTGAGAGCAGTGACGAAAGCCCCGATGTTAAGGGGCTCGGTCTCTTGAAGGGCAATATCGTCACTATCCCAAAGGACAACGGACTCAAGGTGCCTCATATCGGCTGGAACAGTATTGAGTTAAAGCAAAAGGACGGCATTTTTAAGGGTATTGAGGATAACAGCTATTTTTATTTTGTTCACTCATATTACCTAAAGGATGCTGACGAAGATGCTGTTGCAGGCACTACCGAATACGGTGTAAGTATTGAATGTGCCGTTCAAAAGGGAAAGCTATGCGGTGTTCAGTTCCACCCCGAAAAGAGCAGCAGCGCAGGACTAAAGTTACTAAAAAATTTCATTGAGATGGAGGCTTAATTATGTACGCAAAAAGAATTATTCCCTGTCTTGATGTAAAAAACGGCAGAGTTGTAAAGGGCGTATCATTCGTTGATTTAAAAGATGCAGGCGACCCAGTCGAATGTGCAGCTGCATACGACAGACAAGGTGCTGATGAGCTTGTATTACTCGACATTACTGCCACTCACGAGGGCAGAAGCACAATGATTGATATTGTCAGGCGCGTTGCCAAAACAGTGTTCATTCCGTTTACTGTCGGTGGCGGAATTAAGACGGTTGATGACTTTAAGGAGCTTTTAAGAGCAGGTGCTGACAAGATTAGCGTTAACTCCGCGGCTGTAAGAAATCCCGATTTAATTAATGAGGCATCATACAAATTCGGCTCACAATGTGTTGTTTGTGCTATTGATGCAAAAAAAGACGGTAAGGGTAGCTGGGAGGTTTACCTGAATGGCGGAAGAATACCAACCGGCATTGATGCTGTCAAGTGGGCAATCGAGGCTGAAAAGCGTGGCGCAGGCGAAATACTCTTGACCTCTATGGACCAAGACGGACAGAAAACGGGATATGATATTGAGCTGACAAGGACTGTTAGCGAGAATGTCGGCATTCCTGTTATCGCATCGGGCGGTGCCGGAAAGGCTGAGCATTTTTCTGACGCATTCACGCGTGGCAAGGCAGACGCAGTTTTAGCTGCAAGCCTGTTTCATTTCAACGAGTTGCCTATCCCCGAACTAAAAAAATACTTAAATGAAAACGATATTCCTGTTAGATTATAAATATAATAATACAATCCCTCAGTCACACCTATAGGTGCGACAGCGTCTCGCCTGTCGGCTCGGTCGGTGCTTCTGCACATTCGTGCAGAGGTCTCCACTGGAGACCCGCACCCTTTACACAAGGGAGCCAATTGGAGCATCGTTATTACAAGAAAACAACTCTCTTGGGTTCTCCAAGAGAGCTGTTTTTTATTTATTCTGTTTTGCTTCTTCTGTATCTCGATAATACTGTGTAAACGGCTTAAATCGAGCTTGCTCCTCCCAAATTTTCTTTGCCTTAGGAGCCCAGTTCTTTGCATACTCGTCACACTTTGAGCACAGCTCCTCTGCACTCTCAGGCTTTGTCAAATTAGTTGACTTCGCTCCTGTACGAGCAACTATACTGCGAAGTGCCTGTGGATTTTCGAGCATAGGACAGGGCTGAAGCATATTATCGTTAAACGGCTGGCCCTTGTAATACTCTCTAAACAGAGGCGCCTTTAGACATTCAAGAACAGACTTTTCTCTTATATTCGAGTCGCTGTAATGAATGAAAACGCAAGGCTCAACATCGCCCTCGCTGTTGATATGAAAATAATTTCGTCCACCTGCGATACAGCCACCGACAAACTCGGCATCGTGCTGAAAATCGACTGTAAAAATAGGCTTTCCTGTCTTGCTGTTTCTCTTTGCTCTAATCTCGCGATAAACATGCTCACGCTGTTCCGGTGTTAAAAGGAGCTTTGTATCGGCATCGCTTCCAACAGGCATATAGTGGAAATACCACGCATATCTTGCGCCGTTTTCTATCATAAAATCATAGAACTCGTCACTTGTAACAGCCTCGTAGTTTTGACTTGTGTAGCATACCGATGTACCAAAAATACATTTATGCTCCTTTAGCATTTTCATAGCCTTTAGGATATTTTGGTATGCGCCCTCGCCTCTTCGAAGGTCAGTTGTATATTCGTTACCCTCAATCGAAAGAGCAAGTCCAAGATTTCCGCAGGCCTTCATATCCTCACAAAACTTATCGTCTATGAGTGTACCGTTTGTGAAAGATAGGAAGATGCAATCCTGATTTTCTCTTGCGAGTGCCAATATGTCATTTTTCTTAATAAGTGGCTCTCCGCCCGTAAACATAAAGAAATGAGTACCAAGAGCCTTAGCCTCGCTGATAACTCTCCTCATTTCGTCAAGCGACAGATTTGAGTTGTGGCCATATTCACTCGCCCAACAGCCCTTACATTTCATATTACAAGCAGATGTAGGGTCCATTAGAATAACCCAAGGGATATTACAATGCTCCTTGTCTCTCTTTTTTCTTAACGTAGAGGTTCCGATTAAGCCAAGGTCAATACCAAAGGTCAACACGGCCTTTCGAAGAAAGTCGTGGTCAACCTCCTCAAGTCCTCTAAACAGAAACTGATGCCAAATATTATCCTCATCATTAAGGATTTCCTTTGTTTTTGTAAAGGTGCTTTCGGGATACATCTTTCCGGTTAAGACCTCGGCAAGATTAATAAGCTTTAGCATATTCCTTTTCGGACTTTTGTAAAGGAACTTAAAAACCTGATTTCCTATTCCGTGAAGCATCTTACTTTTGAGTTGTGCCATTTTTTTACCTCTCTCACATTACCTCTGGGGTTGTGATTTTTAGCATAGTTAAAATATTTTTGATTGTATCCTTAACTGCTGTGCAGAGATACAATCTTGCCTGCATTAATGACTCGTCATCAACCATAACTCTCTGTGCATTATAAAACTTATGGAACAGAGTTGCAAGCTCTATAACATAATGAGTAATCTTGGCAGGGTCATAAGCCTTTGCGGCTGAAATAATCTCATCAGTTAATGCTGACAGATGACGGATTAAATCCTTTTCCTCCTCGCTGTTTAGGAGAAGCAGCTCATCGTCAGTCGGAGTTCTAAGCTCAACGCCCTGCTCAAGAGCCTTACGAATAATTGAGCAGATACGCGCGTGAGCATACTGAACATAATATACGGGGTTTTCGCTTGACTGCTTTGCCGCAAGCTCCAAATCAAAGTCAAAGTGAGAATTCGGCTCACGAAGATTGAAGAAAAATCTTGCCGCATCAAGAGGAACCTCGTCAATAAGAGTGTTAAGAGTGATAGCCTTGCCCGAACGCTTTGAAAGCTTGATTGTCTCGCCGTCACGAACGAGCCTAACCATCTGCATAATAACAATATCAAGTCTGTCTGCGTCAAGACCGAGCGCTGTCAATGCCGCCTTCATACGAGGAACATAGCCGTGATGGTCAGCGCCGAGAACGTCAATAGCCTTGTCATATCCACGAGTTACAAGCTTATTGTAGTGGTATGCAATATCAGGAACGATATATGTCGGAAGACCGTTCGCACGAATTAAAACTATATCCTTATCATTGCCAAATTCGCTCGCCTTAAACCACAGAGCACCGTCTTGCTCATACGTCACACCCTTTTCCTTTAGGGCATTGATAACCTCGTTTACAGAGCCGTCATTGTGCAGAGTTGACTCTCTAAACCACTTGTCATAGGTAATTCTGTATCTGCCAAGGTCACGCTCAAGACCTGCAATATTCTTTGGAAGAGCATAGTCAACGAGTGCCTTTCTTCTCTCCTCGCTCGGTACATTCACAAGCCTGTCGCCGAACTCGGCAATATAGCTCTCTGCGTGATTAACAATATCAGCTCCGTGATATGCGTCCTCAGGCATCTCAATACTTTTATCAAAATGCTGAAGATATCTAATCTCAAGTGATGTTGCAAACTTTTCAATCTGATTTCCGGCATCGTTAACATAAAACTCTCTGTTAACCTCATAGCCTGCCCAATCAAGCACAGATGCAAGGCAGTCGCCGATTGCACCTCCGCGAGCATTACCGATATGCATAGGGCCTGTCGGATTTGCAGAAACGAACTCAACAAGAACTCTCTTTCCCTGACCGAAATCAGACTTTCCGTAATCATCGCCACAGGCAAAAACATCCTTTAGGATTTCTGCATAATATCTTTGTGATAAATAGAAATTTAAAAAGCCCGGTCCCGCAATTTCAACCTTTTCAAACAATGTGTCAGCCAAGTCAATCTTGCTGACAATAGCCTCGGCAATCATACGAGGAGCCTTTTTAAATGCTCTTGCACCTGCCATAGCAGCATTAGATGAAAAGTCGCCGTTTGCCTTGTTTGCAGGCTTTTCGATAATAAAATCAGGAATATCTGCCTCGATCAAGTCGCCGCAGGCAATAGCTGATTTGATTGCATTTTCAATTATATTTCTTAATGTGTCTTCTGTTTTACTGACAATTTTTGACATCTTATTCTCCTACATTGATTTCAATATATTCATTTTAACTCCGTTACGTGATACAACAGAGCCGTTTATATCAATATCATAAACAAAATTAAAGCTACCAAGCTCTCCATTATAATTAATGTCAATTTCTTTTCCGTATATACCCATAAGAATACCGCCGTACTCGGTGCCGTACTGACAAAGATGGCGCTGTGCCTTCTCAATAATAAGGCAAGAGCTGATTGCACCCGAACGCGTCATTTCAACATGGCCTTCGTTCTTATTTATAGTAACACAGACATCGACATCGGAAAGCGGAGGCTCCTGTGCCTCCTTGTACTTAATTACATAAGCACTTTCTTTATCCTCAATAGTCGCGATAGTTGTCAGCTCCATTTTGTCGCTTTGGTTATCTATCCTTTGAGTGCCGACAATCTCAAGCAATACCTTCTGCATTATATCCTACCGCCTCGCTCAAGTGCCAAGTCGATTAGCCTGTCGATAAGGCTTTGGTACGAAATTCCAACAGCCTCCATAAGCTTTGGATACATACTGATTGCAGTTTGACCGGGAATTGTGTTAATTTCATTTAGCAGAACTCTGCCGTCATTTGTTACAAAGAAATCGCATCTGCTCATTCCCTCACAGCCGAGAGCCTTATATGCCTTTAGTGCCTGTGCCTTGACCTCTTCTCTCTTTGCTTCGTCAATACGGGCAGGAATAACAGTCTCGCTCTGCGGATTATTATATTTTGCGTCAAAGTCATAAAATTCGGCAGCAGCGATAATTTGACCGACCTCTCCGGCAATAGGCTCGTTATTGCCCAAAACGGCACACTCAACCTCAAAGCCGTCAATAAATTCCTCTAAAACAGCCTTTTTGTCCTCCTTAAAGGCAACTGCCATAGCCTGTCGAAGCTCCTCCTTGTTGTGAGCCTTAGATATTCCGACAGAGCTTCCTGCGTTTGCAGGCTTAACAAAAATCGGAAAACCGAGTCTCTCGATAGCCTCGTCTAATATTTCATCGCCCTTGCGAATGTAGTTATATTGATTTATGGCAAACCATTTTGCCTGTGGGATACCGAATGCATCTGCAACAGCATTAGCGACAGCCTTATCCATACATACACCCGATGATGTTGCATCACAGCCGACAAACGGAATTTGTGCAAGCTGAAAGAGTCCCTGAATAGTTCCGTCCTCGCCGTTCTTTCCGTGAAGAACAGGAAAAACAACATCAAGCTTAATAATATCTCCCTTGGCAGTAACAAGTCCGCCGACAGACGCGTCAGGAGAAATGAACGCAGGAACAAGGCTTCTTGAATTCAGCCACTTGTCCTCGGGCAATAGCTCAACATCATCGTTGAAGATATACCACTTGCCGTTCTTTGTTATGCCGATTAAAACGATATTATATTTATTCAAATCAATATTTTTGATTATGCTTTTTGCAGAAATACAGCTAATGTCATGCTCGGAGGATACACCGCCAAAAACAATGCCGACTGTCTTTTTGTCCAAAATATTGCCCTCTTTCAATAATATTTCTAATATTGTACCACACCCCACCCTAATAATCAATATATCAAAATGTTAAATAATATATAAATTATATATAAAAATTTAGTGACAAAATTGAATATGAATGTTATAATACAATGGATTAGTTAAATATATGCGTTTTGCATTGTTTAAAATTAAAAAACAAAGTGAAAAATAACTAATATAGGAGTTTTATATAATGGAATTAATTGAAGTATTCAAAATATTAGAAAAAAATCTCGGCAACATCAATAACGAGCTTGGATTTGGCGTTAAGGAAAAGGCTGACGAGAGCATCACATTTTCAGGAGACAAGGGTGCTTACAGAATAGTATATGACGAAAACAGCGAGACGTTTGCCTTCGAGTGCACATACGATACCGAAAGCAAAAGCCCCGAATTCAATACTATTTCTAAAAGCCTGTTCGAGCTTGAAAGCTATAATGACAGAGACGCAAAATCTCTTGCTAACGAAATCAGCGATGAGCTTTCTTCGCTCTTCAACGCAAGAAAAAAGGCTAATCTCGATAAGGTAAAAATGCCAAAGGCAGTATCAAGAACAAAGGCAAAGAACGGTATCATCAGCTATGATGTCGATTCACTTGCTAACCGTTTCGGCACTCTGTATCCTGAATTCAAGGACGATATAAAAAAGAATATCGTTCAATACGGCGAGTTTTTGGCTGAAACATTCTTTATCGAAATCGGCACACCAAAGATTATGGATGTTATCGCAAACGGCAGTGAAGCAGAACAAAAGAAG
>CALZMC010000014.1 GCA_945788455.1 uncultured Clostridia bacterium | reverse complement strand
ATAGATTACGTTAGGAGGAAGAATTTATGTCATTTGATAACATTAAATTAGAAAAGGGATTATACACAACAGGAAAGTCATTTACTGACGCACTTGAAAGCATTGACCCTTCTGAAAACTATAAGGGTACATCACTTGAGGGCCTTGACGCTTATGAGCGACAGCTAAAGAGATTTGACATTAAGGTGTCGGGAACTAACAGCGACTGTATTTCAAAGTTTTTTGCAACAACTGATTCGGCGGCACTATTTCCTGAATATATTTCAAGAGCCGTTTCGACAGGTGTTGAGATTAACAATACAGTAAACGATATTGTTGCAACAGTAACAAATATTGACTCTCTCGACTATCGTTCAATCTATGTTACTAACAAGAACGAGGATTATTACGTTCAGGAAACAAATGAGGGCGCTGAGCTTCCTGAAATTAAAATCACACTTGACAGTAAGCTGACAGAGCTTAAAAAATACGGAAAGATGATTTCTGCTTCTTATGAGGCTATTAAGTATCAGAAGCTTGATTTGTTTACTACTATTCTAAAAAGAATCGGTACAAGCATTGCATATAAAGAGTTTATTGATGCAATGGCTATTATTTCCGGCGACGATATTGAAGTTGTTTCTAAGGTCGGCTCAACACTTTGCTATCAGGATTTAGTTGCACTTTGGAGTAACTGCCAGCCTTTCACAATGAACACCTTGATTTGTACAACAAAGATTCTGCCTGCGCTTTTAAGTCTTCCCGAATTCACGGATAGTAATGCAGGTCTTACATTCCATGGAAACGGTCAAATAGGTACTCTTATGGGCGCAAATATGATTGTTATTCCTGAGGATGTTAATGCTATTATCGGCTTCGATAAGAACTATGCAGTTGAAAAGGTACAGGTTGGCGGAGTAATGACAGAGTTCGATAAGCTTATCGACAGACAGCTTGAAAGAGCTACTGTATCAACTATTACCGGATTTAACGCTATCTACAAAGATTCTATTTCAATGCTCGGAGTATAAGAGGTGATGGCAATGACAAATTGCAGTTTAATTAATCAAGAGCTTGAAAATGTTTTTGATTTTAGTAGCGAGATGCTACAAAAATACGAAGGAATAATTCTGTATGCTGCAGCTTGTGTCAACTCACTCTTAATAAATCCTGACGAGGAAAATGATATAAAAATTGTTCATCTTTGTGCGTCAAAGGCTTATTACCATATTGAGACGATAAACAAAGATGATGTTTCCTCGTTTAAGGCAGGGGATGTGTCCTACACTATGGACACATCCTCGTTTGATAGGGCAAAGGAGCTTTACGAGGAGGCATTGAATTCCTGCAGAGATATGCTCAAGACAGAGTCAACCTCTTCGTCTTATTTTGCATTTAAGGCGGTGTGATATGAACAAGGAGCATATTATCAGAAAACAGATTGAAAGGGTCGGAAACACAATTCATATTGATGACGGCGAATGGAAATCTGTTCCGTATAAGGCAGTTATTATTCCTTTGTGGCGAAAGAAAAGCTCGAATTTTGAAAAATTATTTACCGAGCTTGGCTACGATATTAATGAGTATTATTTATATATCGGTCCGTCAAGCCATAATATTTTATCTCTGAGCGAGGACGCAACGGTTATCGGCAGCTCAAAAAAATTTGAATTTAGGCATCGCGATGAGGTTATGTTTGATGACGAGGTGCTTTATTATATTGGAATAATTCGACTTGTTAAGGAGGCAGAGTATGATTAGATTTGACAAGTATGTTGATGAGCTGATAGGTGCTTTAAAGAGCTACGACTGCTTTGGCGATACTTCTATTATCAGAGCGTACCCTTATAAGATTAAGGATACAAAGCTGTCCAAGGTTGTTATCGCTGTTTCGTTCGGTAGTGTTGATGCGAGGTCAAATCAAATCGACCTTGATACTCTTGCAGGCGATATTTGTGTTTGCTTTAATATTTTTGTTCCGCTCAATATGGACAATAGAGCCTTCAGCGATATACTCAACAAAATCTGTGATGCATTGAAATTCAAGGGAATTGTCGGCATAGCAG
Source organism: uncultured Clostridia bacterium (assembly GCA_945788455.1). GTDB lineage: Bacteria > Bacillota > Clostridia > Oscillospirales > Acutalibacteraceae > Eubacterium_R. The sequence continues at coordinate 6,918 of CALZMC010000014.1, read as the reverse complement.
TTGACAAAATCAAGATTAACAGCAAGGTTCAGGCGTATGAGCTTGATGCAACCGTTACATTTAGAGATGAAATTTTCTTTGGAGGTATGGATGATGAATAATGAACAGCTAACATCTGCCGAGGAGCTAAGCGAAATTATCAGACTGGACAAATTAAGATATGACGGAGAATAGGAGGAATTTTTATGAAAATGAAATTTAAGGGCTTTGAATTTCCGACTAATCCTGCTGTTATTGAGGTAAATTCTTCAAGTAATATCAGCTTTTCGCCGATGCTCAGCGGAAAAAGTGTTGTAAAAAGCACTGCAATTAATCCTACGGTTATTACAGGCTCAGGCGTGTTTTACGGAGAAAGGGGCGAGGAATATTGCCTCTATCTTCAGCACCTGTTGAGAAAAAACTGTTCGGGTGCCTTGATGCTGCCGAGTGCAGTAGGTATGGAGGCGTATTTGACAAAATTCAAGTACAAGAAGGATACAAATAAAAATCAAATATCCTATTCATTTGAATTTGTTGAAAATTGCGGTAGCAAAAAGGAGACAAGAAAATTTTGCTTTACTTATGCAAGGGCAGGCGAAAATGCGTTTGATATCGCAAATAGATGCGGTGTTAGTGTAGAAAATATTATGGAGAATAATGAATACTCAACGCCGTTTTCTGTCAGAGAGGGAGACAAGGTGATGCTTTTATGATTATCATTCTTAATACTGTTGATAATAAGCAGATAACCATTAAGGACGCCGTTGAGTTCAATTTTACCCAAAGCACCGATGCTGCCTGCGACAGCTTTTGGGCAACATTTTTTGTCAGCACTGCGATAGACGAAATAGTTGAGGTTAGGGTTATGCAGAATGACCGAATTATTTTTTTTGGCTATTGTGACTGTCAACGAATTACGAGAGATGAGAATGGCTATAAGGTGTTTTTTTATGCAAGGAGCTGTGCCGGTATTCTTGTTGATAACGAGGCAGAGCCTACAACGTATGAAAAGCCAAGTGCCACTCAGCTTGTGTTCTCGGTTGCTCAGCCGTACGGCTTTGTGTCAAAGCTACCGGAGATATACAGCGACAGTCTCTATGAGGTCCAAAAGGGAGCGTCATGCTTTTCGGCAATTAACAAATTTGTAAAGCTTTTGACGGGAAAGCAAATATATGTTACTCCGAAAAAAGAGATTATTTGCTTAGAAAAAAGCGAGGATGTCAGAGAGCTTGAAAAATATAAGCTTTTAAAAACGAGCTTCGTTATTAACAGAAGCGAGCCTTGCTCAAAAATCAATTTTAAAAAGCAATCGTCAAATGTGAAATATCTGATACACACAAAGTCAAAGACGTGTGATGAGCTGAGAATTGACAGACAAAAATACATAAATCTTTCTGCTATTCCTCAATGGCAAAGAGAGAATACTGTTATTGATACGATAAAATCATCATTTGAGCGATATAAAATTTTGGAGGCTGTTGTCGGCGGATATGCCGAGGAGCCTCTAAATCAGCGATACCGTTACAGCGATGATATATGTGATTACGGCGAGCTTGTTTTGAGTGAAAAGCAATATATCTGTGATAAATACGGCGCAAGAACGAAGCTCGTTTTAAGAAAGGATATTGATATTAAGGAGATTACTTATGTGGATTAGTAAGCAAATAACGAAGGAAGCCTCTATACCGACACTCCAAACAGGAAAGAGCGCAAATGCATCAAACAGCTCATCAGATGTCAGCGCAACAATCTCTCAAAGGAATATTGAGTTTTATTCGCCGTATGGGTATCGTTTTTCTCTGCCGAATAATATTAATGTTCTTCTCGCTCACGATGCCGGAAAGCAATACGGTATCGGTGTTTTGCAGAGAGGCGATGAGCTTGAAAGCGGAGAAATAAAAATTATAGCGCAGTCTGGTGCTTATATCCATTTAAAAAATGACGGAAGCGTAGTAATTAACGGACTTGAAATCGGTAAGGATGGAGTGATTAAGTGACGAAAATAATTGATGAGGATGTTTCAAGGCTTGCTGATGTTGAGAGTGTAATAAAGGATTGCGTTACGGCAATTCTTTGCAGACAGGGCAGGTTTTATCCAAATAAAAATTACGGCAGTGTTATTGCAGAAAATGAGCTAAACAGTATTTTGGCAGGTGCAAGATATGCCGTTAGAGATATAGATGGCGTTATCATAAAATCAGGTCAAATGATTGACGATGGCGCCGAGCTTAAAATTATCGTTAATGACGAGGAAAGGAGCGTGACTGTGAAATTTGAAAACGTATGATGAAATATTAAACAGTATGAAAAATACTTATTTTGAAGAAAGCGGTAGTGCTGTTGAGGATAATTCACAGACCTTAAAGCTTCTTGAGATTGTTGCAAGCGAGCTTTACGGACTGTCGTGTTATGCCGATTGGGCACTAAAGCAAAATTTTGTTCAAACGGCAAACGGAGAGTATCTTGAGAGACTTGCCGAGCTTCGAGGCTGTGTAAGAAAGCTACCGTCAAAGGCAAAGGGTAGGCTTCGTTTTTCAATCAGTGAGCCTATTGATGAGGATTTTGAAATTCCTATGGGTACGGTATGCTCTGCTGACGGCTTTGCGTATATTCAGTTTGCGACTGACGAAAAGGCTTTGATTAATGCCGGCGAAACTCAAGTGGTTGTTGATGCAACGGCTATCGATTACGGAAAGAAATATAATGTTAACGAAAACACGATTACTGTTATGGTCAATGCGCCTATCGGTGTTTTTTCTGTTACTAACGATGAAAAATTTGTCGGCGGGTATGATGGCGAGAATGACAACGAGCTAAGAGAAAGAGTTATCAGAAATTATAATATTGCTCCAAACGGTATTAATAATACCTCCCTTGAAAATCAGGTGCTACTGCTTGACTATGTTTATGATTGTCACATACCTTATGCACAAAATGCGGGCGAAATGATTGTCTATGTTGCAACAAGTGACGGAGCCTTAACCGATACACAGCGAGAAGAAATTAAAAATCAGCTACCTGTTGCAAGGCTTACCGGCATAGATGTAGATATTAGACTTGCTACTGTCAAGGTGTATGATTTGACTGTATTTATTGATAATGACGCCGGATTTTATTCAAAGGAATTAAGCGAAACGATAAAATCTTTAGTTTTTGAGAATGTTTCTTACGGAAAAATCGGGCAGGCTATTTCGCTATCTCAATTATCGAAGAAGATATTTGCTCTCGATGGAGTAAGAGATGTGTTCTTTATATCAGACAGTATTGCCGGAAATCAGGTCTGCTGTGACAAAAATCAAATACTCAGTCTAAATGAGGTAAAGGTGGAGTATGCAAATGGAACATTGTGAGGAAAGAATGATTTCTCTTGCAAAGGAGCTTGGACTTGACGAGGAAAAAGAACAAGCTTTTTTTGCAGTTATAAAATGCTTTGCGAACGCTATTGAGCTTGTCAATGACGAAATAAAAGAATTTCTTGATATGTTCGATTTTTCGAGTATCAATAATACTGAATATTATTATGCTCTTAATATGCTTTGCGGCTTGCTTGATGTAGGAACTAACTATGCCAACAGTGCAAAGATTAGCTTTGTAAAAAGAGAACTTAAAAGAGTATTCGGAGATTATAACTATGATGAAATGATGTTAAAGCTAAATGACGGATTGGATAAGAAGCTAATTATTTCAAAATTCGATATGAAGCTTATAGGCTCTTTTTCGTTTGATAAAAGAAGGTTTAAAGAACATATCAGAATAATTAGGGAATACTTAAATCCTTTCTGCAGGATTTACTTTAACGGCAGAGGATTGACGTTTAAAAAATGGGAAAGTATGGCATTTACTTTTAGCTACTTAGACAGTATGAATTTGTCATTTCTTATGCTTGACACACTTATTTAGAAAGGAATAATATGAGTAGTACAAATAAAACAGAAAAGTTAGGACTAAACAGCTGGATTGAATCGGATACTCCAAAGAGAGCCGATTTTAATTATGATAACGAGGTAATAGACAGAGCCGTATCCGAACACACAGAGAATACAGAAATCCATATTACGCAGGATGAACGAGAGTGTTGGAATAACAATATGCATATCGGTATGTATTACGGAAACGGAGCAACGAGCCGTGTTATTAATACGGAATGTCCGTTTGACATTTCGTTTGGTATTATATTTGCAAATAACAGACCTATTGCCGTGACAAAATTTACTGATGCAAGAGATTATAATTATCTTGGCTTTATAAGTGAATTTTGTAACAGCTTGGGTATTGAGCTAAAGGAGAATAAGAGAAGCTTTAGTGTTACTCAGTCTTCAACTCCCGCAGTATCGGGCGAGCATACATATTTTAACGAAAGCGGTCTGGCGTATGCCTATGTGTTGTTTAGATAAAAAGCTATAAAAATAATTAAAAGGATTGTCGAGAATGTTGTCTTGGCAATCCTTTTTGTTATATTCATTAACGATATTGTTAAATTTGTCACAAATTATGCAGAAGATGCTGAAAAAATATACAAAATTATTGTTAAAACATTGTCGTTTTTATATCAAATATAGAAAATCGCCTAAAGATATTGAAAAACCAAAAAAATAATATTACTATAAGCAAAGTAAATTGTTAAAAAAATAACGATTTCTAATAAATGTCAAATACAATTCTTTATTGGAGGAAATACTATGGCAAAAGAAATTATTGACAGCGTTGAAAAGCTTGAGGCAGAGCTTGAAAGAGTTCGTGATGCCCAAAGAATTTTTGCGACCTATACACAGGAGCAGGTTGATAAAATCTTCTTCGCTGCTGCAAAGGCTGCAAATATGGCAAGAATTCCGCTTGCAAAAATGGCTGTTGAAGAAACAGGTATGGGTATAGTTGAGGATAAGATTATTAAAAATCACTATGCTGCCGAGTATATTTATAACAAGTATAAGGACACAAAGACCTGCGGTGTTATCGAGGAGGATAAGTCTTACGGCACAATGAAGATTGCCGACCCTATCGGTGTTATTGCTGCCGTTATCCCGACAACAAATCCGACATCAACTGCAATCTTTAAGACACTGCTTGCTCTAAAGACAAGAAACGGTATTATTATTTCTCCTCATCCAAGAGCAAAGAACAGTACTGCTGCTGCGGCAAAAATCGTTTTAGACGCTGCTGTTGAGGCAGGCGCACCTGAAGGTATTATTTCTTGGATTGATGCTCCGTCACTTGATATGACTAACCTTGTTATGAAGGAGGCTGACATTATCCTTGCAACAGGCGGTCCGGGTATGGTTAAGGCTGCTTATTCAAGCGGTAAGCCTGCTTTGGGTGTTGGCGCAGGTAATACTCCTGCAATTATTGATGAAACTGCCGATATCCTAAAGGCTGTTAACTCAATTATTCATTCAAAGACATTCGACAACGGTATGATTTGTGCATCGGAGCAGTCTTGTATTGTCGATAAGAAAATCTACAAGACAGTAAAAAAGGAATTTGCAGACAGAGGCTGTTATTTCCTCAAGGCTGACGAGATTGAAAAGGTTAGAAAAACTATTATAATCAACGGCTCGCTTAATGCAAAAATCGTTGGCCAGAAGCCTGTAACAATCGCGGCTTTGGCAGGAGTTAAGGTTCCCGAAAGTACAAAAATTCTTATCGGCGAGGTTGAGAGTGTTGATATAAGTGAGGAGTTTGCTCACGAAAAGCTATCTCCTGTACTTGCTATGTACAAGAGTGAGAGCTTCGAAGATGCACTCGATAAGGCTGAACAGCTTATTGCTGACGGCGGTTACGGTCACACATCTTCAATCTATTTGAACGAGACAACCGAAAGAGAAAAGATTAACGAGTTTGCAAGGAGAATGAAGACCTGTCGTATTCTTGTTAACACTCCGTCATCACACGGCGGTATCGGCGATTTGTACAACTTTAATCTTGCACCGTCACTAACACTTGGCTGTGGCTCTTGGGGTGGCAACTCCGTATCAGAGAACGTTGGTGTTAAGCACCTGTTAAATATCAAGACAGTAGCAGAAAGAAGGGAAAATATGCTTTGGTTTAGAGCTCCTGAAAAGGTATATATCAAAAAGGGCTGTCTGCCTGTTGCTCTTGATGAGGTCGGCACAGTTATGGGCAAGAAAAAGGTATTCATTGTAACCGACTCATTCCTATATAACAATGGCTACACAAAGCCGATTACCGACAAGCTTGATGCGATGGGCATCACTCATTCAACATTCTTTAATGTTGCTCCTGACCCAACACTTGCGTGCGCAAAGGAGGGTGTTGCTCAAATCAATGCTTTCCAGCCTGACTGCATTATTGCAGTAGGCGGTGGTTCAGCTATGGATGCTGCGAAGATTATGTGGGTGCTTTATGAGCATCCGGAGGTTGACTTCTTCGACCTTGCTATGAGATTTATGGATATTCGCAAGAGAGTTTACACATTCCCTAAGATGGGCGAAAAGGCATACTTTATCGCTATTCCGACATCTGCAGGTACAGGCTCAGAGGTTACTCCTTTCGCTGTTATAACTGATGAAAAGACAGGAACAAAATATCCGCTTGCCGACTATGAGCTGATGCCGAATATGGCTATTGTTGATGCAGACCTTCATATGAATGCGCCAAAGGGACTGACATCTGCATCGGGTATTGATGCCGTTACTCACGCACTTGAGGCTTATGCTTCTATGATGGCAACCGAATTCACAGACGGTCTTGCTATTGAGGCGCTAAAGAATATTTTTGAATATCTTCCAAGAGCATACGACAACGGTCCAAACGACCCTGTTGCCCGTGAAAAAATGGCTAATGCCGCAACAATGGCAGGTATGGCATTTGCTAATGCATTCCTTGGCGTGTGTCATTCAATGGCTCACAAGCTTGGTGCATTCCACCACCTACCGCACGGCGTTGCCAATGCGCTTATGATTAATTACGTGCTTGAATTCA
>CALZMC010000013.1 GCA_945788455.1 uncultured Clostridia bacterium | reverse complement strand
ACCTGAACAAATACCTTTGCAGAAATGCCCTGATAAACCTTGATTTCTGCCTGTATTGTTCCAAATGCTTTTATATCTGCCATAGAAATCTTACGCTTGTCAATATCAATGCCTAAATCAGCTTTAATTTTTGCAGAAACATCCTTTGATGTAACCGAACCGAAAAGCTTTCCGTTTGCACCTGCCTTGGCTTTTAATGAAAAGGTTTTGCCCTCAAGCTTTGATGCCAATTCCTGTGCAGCCTTAATCTCCTCGGCCTTGTGAAATTTCTTTGCAGATTCTTTATTGTTATAATCGTTCATAGCAGACGCATTAGCCTCAACGGCAAGCCCCTTTGGAAACAAGAAATTTCTTGCATATCCGTCAGAGGCATTAACTAAATCGCCCTTCTTTCCGAGACTTTTAACGTCCTGTTGTAAAATAACCTTCATATTTACTCCCCCTAAATCTCCATAAATATTGGAAGAATCATTGGATTTCTCTTCGTTTTTTCATACATTAGGCGAGAAATCTCATCTCTTAATCTTGTTTTTGTTGAGTTCCAATCACGATAATTATTATCGTAGCTGTCGTCAATAATTTTTGTTGCTAATTCACGAGCAGAGTTCATAAGCTCCTCGTTTTCTCTAACATAAACAAAACCGCGAGAAACAATATCAGGTCCGCTTGCTACGTATCCTGATGAGCTGTCAATGGTAGCAACGACAATAATCAATCCGTCCTTTGAAAGCTTCTTTCTGTCATTAAGAACAACATTTCCGACATCGCCGACACCGATACCGTCAACATAAACCTCGCCTGCAGTAATACTGCCCTTCTTCTTTATACCGTTTTCGTTAATTTCGATTTTTTCGCCGATATTTCCGATATAGATATTATCTCTGTCAATGCCGACAGCCTCTGCAAGCATAGCGTGCTTTTGCAAATGTTTTTGCTCGCCGTGAACAGGAATAAAGTATTTCGGCTTGATGATACCAAGCATCAGCTTTAGCTCCTCTTGACAGGCGTGGCCGGATGCGTGAACATCATACATCTTTTCGTATATTACCTCAACGCCACGCTTCATAAGCTCGTTAACAACATTACCCACCATTTTTTCATTTCCGGGAATCGGTGTTGCAGAAATAATAACATAGTCATTAGGTGTCAGGCAGACCTTTCTGTGGTCGCCGTAAGCCATTTTTGTAAGAGCGGACATCGGCTCGCCCTGTGAGCCCGTTGTGATAATAACAAGCTGTTCATCAGAATAGCTTCTAATCATACTGATGTCGATTAAAATTCCCTCAGGAACATTTAGATAACCAAGCTCCGAGCCAACCTTAACAAGATTTTCAAGGCTACGGCCGACAACGGCAACCTTTCTTTTTCGTGAGGCAGCAACATCAATAATCTGCTGAACTCTGTGAATATTTGACGCAAAGGTTGCAACGACAATTCTTTTATTCTTTGCCTTTCTGAACAAAAGCTCAAATGAGTCGCCGACAGTCTTTTCGCTGGCTGAATAGCCGGGACGTTCTGCGTTAGTTGAGTCTGAAAGCATTGCAAGAACACCGCGCTTTCCAAACTCCGCAAAACGTGTAAGGTCAATAATATCACCGTCAACAGGTGTAGTATCAATCTTAAAGTCGCCTGTTTGGATAATAACTCCTGCAGGGCATCTAATAGCAAGACCTACTGCATCGGGAATTGAGTGATTAACGTGAATCATCTCTATATTAAAGCTACCGAGAGTTATATTGTCTCTCGCCTTAATCTCTACAAGCTTTGCCGACTCTAAAAGTCCGTGTTCCTCAAGCTTGCCCTTTATCAGTCCTATTGTCAGCTTTGTAGCATAAATAGGAATATTAACCTTCTTTAACAAATATGCGATACCGCCGATGTGGTCCTCGTGACCGTGAGTGACAATAATACCCTTAATCTTCTTAGCATTTTCCTCGACAAATGTAAAATCGGGAATAACTAAATCTACGCCGGGTAAATCTGCATCGGGAAATGCAAGACCGCAGTCAACAATAAACATATCATCGCCGTATTCATACAGCGTCATATTCTTTCCGATTTCGTTCATACCGCCCAAAAAAGCAATACGAACAGACTCCATAGCCTTTGGTGGCTGGAGTGTTTTTTTGTTAGGCGATTTGCGGTAAGTTACATAACGCTTCTTGGAATTCCGTTTTCCGTAGGCGTTTTTACCGACCTGCCTATTTTGATTTGACATAAATAACCTCCTATAATATTATTTTTCCGAACAAAATAAATTATAATATATAGTAAACTATTCTTACTCCATTGTCAAGTAAGAACAAGAACTTAAAGCAAACAAGTTCCATATATTGATTATTACCAAAAACAGTGGTAAAATATAACACAGAATAAAAAATGTTGAGGTATTTATGAAAAAGATTAAAATTTATACTAACGGTGCCTGCAGCGGAAATCCGGGAAAAGGCGGATGGGGCGCTGTCTTGGTTTATAACGGCATTGAAAAGGAGCTATCAGGTGGCGAGCTTGAGACCACTAATAACCGAATGGAGCTTACTGCAGTTATCGAGGCATTATCAAAGCTAAAGGAGCCTTGTGAGGTTACGCTGACAACCGACTCAAAATACGTTTGTGATGCGATAAACAAGGGTTGGCTTAACTCATGGAAGAATAATAATTGGAAAAAAGCCGACAAAAAGCCGGCTCTTAATGTTGATTTATGGCAAAAGCTTCTGCCTCTTTTGGAGACTCACAGGGTTGAATTTTGTTGGGTTAAGGGGCATAACGGTCATCCGTATAATGAACGTTGCGACAGCCTTGCAGTTAGCTTTTATCAAAATTTATAGTTCATATTTCTGCTTATCAATATAACCGATACCAAGTCCTAATTTTCCACCGTTTTGGAGATAGGATTTGGTATTTTTTTGGAGTGTTGTGTTTTCGGGATATTTATTTATATTCCTATGCTTTTTGCCGAAAATTCGCTCTATCGCCTGATTTTCATAATGAATGCTGTAAGCAATATCAAACAAGCTCATAAACTGAATTATATTACTGCCTTCAGTCATAAAATCTTTATTATTTTCATACAAAAGCCAGCTTTCGCAGAAATAGTATTTATACTCAAAATCAGGAAAAAACTGCTTAAAAAACACATTTGCTTTTTTTATTGACTCAATACAGGAAGAAATGTTAAGTCTTTCGCCCTGCGGTATATGAATATATATTAGTCTGTCCCCGAATTTGAACGGTAATTTTGAATAATTTAGTGTAGGATTTTTACATTCATAAAGCTGAAATTGAAGTCTTCCAAGCCTAAATATTTCGCAGGATAAATGGTTTTTTATCCAGCCGATATTCTTTAATCCCCTGTTGTTATTATTCGAGCACCAAATATTTATATCACTCATTGTATCGACAAAAATATTCTCGCCGATACCGAGTCTGTCGTACTGCTCCTTAGTATCATTCAGGCAAAAGGCAGCAACAGCAAGGCGCACTAAATCGCTCTTGAATTTTAGGCAGGAAAAATTACCGCTGTTGCATTTATCGGCAAGGGATAACAAATTGACCTTGTCCTTTTGGGCAAGGTCAATTACTTTTTTCTTTAGCTCGTCATCTAAATTTAATATATCAATCCACTTCAACATTCAAAACCTCAACATTATTATTTTCTTCTGCCTTTTGGCTTGTTGGCTTAGTTGTTGTAGTAGTTGTAGTTGATTTTGTGGTAGTTTCGTACTTTGATTTTAATCCTGATGAAACGATATGTGTTGTTTCATACTTAATCTCATATTTAGTAAACAGAGGCAAAATATCATAATTTAGGAAATTATTGTTTGCATTTTCATCCTGAATAATGAATTTCTTATTCTTGTCAATATATTTTAATTCCTTTTCAAGAGCCTGAACGCCGTCAATTTCCTCGCCCTCAAAGAAAATATAAAAGCCCTTTATTGTAATTATTCCGCTAAAATCATTTTGCTTTTGAGTTGTATATGTGCGCTCTACCTTTGTTGTAGGCTCAGGTGTCTTTAGGCTGATTGTTCCGCTTTGAATTAATGCACAAAAAACTGCAACAACAACAGCAATAAGACATAAAATTATCCATAAGCCCTTCTTGCTCTTTTTCTCTTTTCTGAAGCGATGTCTTTGTAGAGTAGGCACATCGCTGTCCTCATCGGTATGAGTGGAATTCATATCAAAATCACTCGCACATTCTTGATATGAAGCATCTCCCTCTTTATGTACAACAAGAGGACTGTCAAGCTTAATTTCTTCCTTAATATCTTCTTCCATAAATCATACTCCATAAATATAGTATCTATTTTAACATACATTTTAGCATATATTATAACAATTTTCAATAACTATTGAATTTATCATTTTGAATTGATATAATTAAATTAGAATATGGAGGCTATGATGCTGTTATGAGAATTATTACTTTTGACATTGGATATTCAACAATTAAATATGCTATCTGTAACGAAAACTTTATTTTAGAGGACAGACACACTATTCCTACCGAGGCACAAAAAGGCGGTCAGGTTTTAATCAACAAAATCATTTCCATAATCGAAAGCTATGACAATATTGACAGAGTTGCAATTTCTACAACAGGTCAGGTCGATAGCGAAAACGGTATTGTCCTATATTCAACCGAAAGCATTCCTTACTACACCGGTATGATGGTAAAAAAAATCATTGAGAATAAGACAGGAATTCTTACTCACGTTGAAAATGATGTAAACGCATTTGCTCTCGGCGAGGCAGAATTCGGTGCAGGTCAAGGTCACAACGATTTTCTTGCACTAACCTATGGCGGAGGTATAGGAGGCGCGTTATTCCTGAACGGAAAGCTTTACAAGGGCAGCAGCTCATCTGCAGGAGAATTCGGTCATATGGTTACGCACGTTGGCGGAAAGCAATGCGACTGCGGCGGAGAGGGTTGTTATGAGTGCTATGCCTCAACAAACGCACTGATTAAGGCAGTAAATAATAGAAATAAAAATCCGCTAAATGCATTCGAAATTTTTGAAAAAGAGAATTTTGAAAAGCCTGAAATAAGAACGGTTATCGACAAGTGGATTGACGAAATGATTATCGGTCTAATTAACATTATTTATGCGTTCAACCCTCCTTTGATTATTCTCGGTGGCGGTATTATGAACGAGGATTATGTTATAGATTTGATTGACAGAAAAATCTATAATATGCTGATGGATAATTACAGATCGGTTAACATTGTCCGTTCAAAGCTCGGCAATGATGCTGCACTTCTCGGCGTAGCTCATAAGGCTTTTGAATTGAAATAAATACTAATTAATATAACAAATAGCATTAAAAAAGGTTGTTTCGATTTGAAACAACCTTTTATCTTTGTATCTACTTTATTTTTAAGGAATTTAGATAATCCTTTTTCTCCTTAGGCACTCGATAAGATTCTCGCGCCTTTTGAATAGCTTTATTATGCACCCAAGTGTCAAGAGATTTGCTTTCAAATATAGGCAAGGTTTTGTCCTCAAATTTTGCAAGAGCAGTCGCAAGCGCCCAAGCGACTGCCATTTTTATATAATACTCCTCACGATTAATCGTTGACAAAACATCCAATGCCCTATCAATATATTCATCAATTAGATAGTAGTCCATTATCATAACAACGGTAAATCTAACCTCATATTCACTACCGTTTTTATATTTCAGGATATAATCCCACATCTTATCAAGATGTTTTTTTGTGAATTTTAAGTTAGAGCATACTGTGTCGCATACTGCCCAACTTGAAATCATCGGCACAAACTCGTCAAGCCTTTTTATATACTCGTCAATCGAGCATTTGCTATACCCTATTGCAAGGCCGAAAACCATCAGCTCCTCTTGATACTCGGGGATAAAGGTAACATTTTCCAATGCTACTTCTTTTGCAATATCGCGGATTATAGGTACTCTGACACCGATAAAATTATCTATATCTATGTTCGGTATCAGCTTTTTGTTAAAATCTCTGTATTCTAAATCTTGATTTTTAAATAGCTCTTCTCTGACATTCATCACAAATATTCCTTTAATTCATAAATCCTTTCATCATTTATCTTCACTTTATTTTCTTTAATATTGCAGTCAATTTCAAATGTATTAACAAGCTTCGGATTTCTTATTTGAGCCGTATTTTCTTCAATTTTTACTATATTTACAGCTCCTCCGAGAGCCTCAACAAATGTCTTTAGCCTTGTAGGAATATAAATATTAAAGCTATCACTCAGACCAAATTTTAAGCTGACAAATTTTGTGACAAAAAAGCCGATTGCAGTAAATACAATTCCACCGCACAGAAGATAAACGGGATTGTTTATATTAAACAGCATTTCAACTGCACCTCCATTGTATATGAAAGGAGATGCAATATCAAGTATATTTGATACTAAATAGCACCCACCAAATAGTAATATCATCGAAAATAAAAGATAATGACTTTCAAGAAACAGAAAAATCAGGCACAGTCTTAAATCTCCGCTGAGTACTGCAAAAATGAAAGTAAATATCATTGCAAGTCTTTGAGACCCTTTTAGCTCTTCGCCCAAAGCAAGTGCCGTACCCGTAAGCGTGAAAAGCTGAAAATAATGTCCCGACAGATATGATGAAACGAGCTTTCCTGTATATCCGTTTTGTACCATATCCTTAATTCCCGTCACAATTTCATTATTAACAATAAGACTTCCGCCGTAGCTTCGAAAATAAAACAGCTCATCAAAGGAGCTAATTGATGCAGAGTTAAATATTGAGCTAAATACACCGTAAAGAAACGGCGACAAATGTCCTGATTTTTCTATAACTGAGGCTAAAAGCATTAATAGCTCATAAAAATAATCGCTGATATAAAAGAGTATTAATCCAAGAATTACAGCAAAAATAATCACACTTATATAAGCGATAATTCGCTCGAATTTATTAAAAATATAATTTGCCGAAAATGATATAATTATTGACAAAAGAATATTATTTGTGCCACTAAGCGAAGAAAAAATCAGTAATGAAACTATCATTACAAATGCTCTGTAATACCTATCTTCTTTCGACAGACTAATGGTAATAAAATATGAAAAAATATACGGCACACGTGATATTAACAGGCTTGAAAGCTCTGAAATTTGAAACTCAAGGCTACCTGCTTTTGTACTTATTAGATTTAAGATTTCAGCTAAAAATAAAAATACCGATGAAAAAATGAAGGCTACCAATGATGAATTGACAGCCTTATTAAAATAAAAATAAGCTCTCATATTTTGAGTATAGTCAAATACGAGAGCTTAAATACATATTCATTTTACAAATTTCATACAATCAGAGTCAAGCTGAAAGCTAAAGCATTCGTCTCTGCCGACAATGATATGGTCATACAAAACAACATCTAATTTTTCTAAAAATTCTTTTACCTTAATTGTAAAATCAATATCGTATGCTGACGGAAGCGGCGAGCCTGTCGGATGATTATGAGTAAGAATAACACAAGATGCGTTGTCACAGGTTACATAGCTGACAAGCTTTCTAAAATCAACTATTGCGCTGTTAACAGAGCCGTCACTAATCTTGTAGTATCTTATTACACTAATATCGCTATTAAGAGTTATAATATAAACAATCTCTTTCTTTTCAAGAGACAAAAGGTTTCTGCAAAACTCAAATGATTTATCTGCGTATTGAAGTATCGTTCTTTCCTCGTTGACACTCCTTTGAATTCTCTTATTGATTTCGGGAATAACGGAGATGGCAACAGCCGAAACCTCCTTAATACCCTTTACCTCCATAAGCTCATCAATGGGAGCATTAAACACCTTTTCAAGTGAGCCGAACTTATTCATAAGGTCGTATGCAATTTGCTTTACATCCTTTTGTGGTATGACAAGAGATAGAAATAATTCCAAAACATTATGGTCAGGTGCAGTCTCATATCCACCTGCTATGAATGACTGTCTCATTCTTTCTCTATGTCCTCTTCTTTCAAGATCTGCCACCTTAATACCCTACCATTTCATATCATCAAAATTTGCACAGTGCTTATCTTTGAGGATTGCTCTAATCTCTACATAGCAGCCGCATTTTCGGCACATTCCCGCTAAAAGATAATCACAGGACCTGCAAAGCTCTAAGCGTTGATTATAAGCCTCGTTGTTAACCTTTAGGCTGTCATCAAGATTATTTATATAATCATTTACTGTTTTAAATGATTTTTCTTCTCCCGCCTCGAGCAGTAAGCATTTTTTGCACTTATTTGTCATTATTCAATAACAAATTTTACAACACTGCAAGGAGGAAGAGTTGCAGTAAAGCCGTCCTTTAGCTGTCTGAAATCAGTGAATTCCTTTGTTTCAACAACATTCTTGTTGTCAAAATCATTCTTGTCATTAATAGCGCCTGTAATGATTTCAGCTTTGATTGACTTAATCTTTCTGTCGGCAACCTGACACTTAATCTTTGAGGCCTTTGTTGCAGAGGTATTTGTTATAGTTGAATATACAACACCGTTTTCGTCAACCGAAGCAGACTCTACAAGCTGTGGGAACTTTAGGTTATCCTTTTTGCTTTCAAGCTCATCGCTTGTGATATATGAGCCTACAAGAGTATTGTTTTGGTGGTCCTTATACATCTTGAATACGTGATATGTAGGAGTAAGAACCATATTCTCAGCATCAGTTAGAATTACTGCCTGAAGAACATTTACGGTTTGGGCAATATTAGCCATCATAATTCTGTCGGCGTGCTTATTGAATACATTAAGAGTTAGGCCTGCAACAATAGCGTCACGCATAGTATTTTGCTGATACAAGAAGCCCGGATTTGTACCCGGCTCAACATCATACCATGTGCCCCACTCGTCAATAATAAGCTGTACCCTGCGCTCTTGATTAATGGCATCCATACAAGCAAGATGATTTTTAATCAGCTCCTCCATACGATATGCCTTTGCAATTGTGCGATAATAAACATTTGTATCAAAATCAGTAGCAGAGCCTTTATGGT
>CALZMC010000012.1 GCA_945788455.1 uncultured Clostridia bacterium | reverse complement strand
TCGGCGACTTTGTTGCGCTTTCAGACACTTGTGACGCTTCTGTTGCAACATTTTTACAAAAAGAGGTTAGTGACGGAATTATCGCTCCTGATTATACCGATGAGGCTCTTGAAATCCTAAAGGCAAAAAGACGCGGAAATTTCCTTGTTATTAAGATTGACGCTGATTACGTTCCTGAGGAAATGGAGACAAAGCAGGTGTTCGGCATCAAGTTTGAGCAAAAGAGAAATAATGCAAAGATTACAATGGACCTTTTTGACGATATGCCGACTAAGGTTAAGGATATTCCCGAAATTGCAAAGATTGACCTTTTAATCTCAATGATTACACTAAAATATACTCAGTCAAATTCTGTTGTTTATGCAAAGGGAGGTCAAACTCTCGGTGTCGGCGCAGGTCAGCAGAGCAGAATTCTTTGTACCCGTATGGCAGGAAACAAGGCAGATATGCTTTGGCTTCGCAGAAATGAGAAGGTGCTAAATCTTCCTTTCATTGACGGTATTCGTAAGTGTGATGCCGACAATGCCATCGACCTCTACATTAGCGATGAGTATGAGGATTTGCTAAAGGACGGCGTATGGCAGAGATTCTTCACAGAATGTCCGGCTCCGTTTACTGCTGAGGAGAAGGCTCAGTGGCATAAGCAGATGACTGACGTTGCTCTCGGCTCCGATGCTTTCTTCCCATTCGAGGATAATATTGAGCGCGCTGTTCGTTCGGGTGTTAAGTATATTGCACAGCCGGGTGGCTCTGTAAGAGACGAGAATGTTATCGAGTGCTGTGACGGCTATGGCATTGCTATGGCAATGACAGGAATTCGTCTTTTCCACCATTAATAAATATAAATTAAGAGGGGCAAGAGATTGTCCCTTTTTTAACGGATTAATATTGATTAGGAGTGAGCAGAATGGATAGTCTATGCGAAAAGTGTTGGTATAACGAATATGATGACGAGACACAGGAGGATTTTTGCTCTCTCGTATTAGATGAGGACGAGTACGTTTCGCTAATGAGTGATAAAAACAAAACGTGTCGCTACTTTAGACCTAACGGCAATGAATACGATATCGTCAGAAAACAAAACTAAAAAATCCAAAAAGAAACGGACCGACTTGAATTAATCGGTCCGTTTTGTTTGTTATTGCAATATTATATTATTCAACCTGGTCGGCGATTGAATAAATCATATCCTTTGTCTTATCCCAGCCAAGACAAGGGTCGGTAATGGATTTTCCATATACACCGTCCTCAACCATTTGACAGCCGTCCTCGATGTAAGACTCAATCATAAAGCCCTTTACCATTGACTTAACATCTGTGCTGTGACGCATTGAGTGAAGAACCTCGTTAGCAATTCTAACCTGCTCAAGATATTTCTTTCCGGAATTTGAGTGGTTAGTATCAACAACAACAGCAGGATTTTGAAAATCGTCATTGCAATACAAATCATATAGCTGTCTTAAATCCTCGTAGTGATAGTTTGCGTGATTATTTCCGTGCTTGCTGACACTACCGCGAAGAATTGCGTGAGCGAGAGGGTTGCCCTTTGACTCAACCTCCCAGCCACGATATAAAAATGTGTGACTGCCCTGTGCCGCCTTAATAGCATTAAGCATAATTGACAGGTCGCCGCTTGTCGGGTTTTTCATACCGACAGGAACATCAATACCCGATGATGTCAGTCTATGCTCTTGATTTTCGACCGACCTTGCACCGATTGCGATATATGACAGCAGGTCTGAAAGGTATCTGTAATTTTGTGGATATAGCATTTCGTCTGCACAAACAAGACCTGTCTGCTCAATAGCATCCTTGTGGAGCTGACGGATAGCCTTAATGCCCTCGAGCATATCAGGCTTCTTGTCAGGGTCTGGCTGATGAAGCATACCCTTATAGCCTGCACCTGTTGTTCTCGGCTTGCCTGTATAAATTCGAGGAATGAGGATAAGCTTGTCCTCAACCTCCTTTTGAACGAGTGCAAGTCTGTTTATGTAATCTAAAACCGAGTCGGCTCTGTCGGCAGAGCACGGTCCGATGATAAGTAGCAGTCTGTTGTCCTCGCCCTTAAATACTCTTGCGATTTCCTTGTCCTTTTTTGCTTTGATTTCGGCTGCTTCCTTTGACAGAGGCATTTCTGCCTTGATTTCCTTTGGAACAGGAAGCTTTCTTTTAAAATTCATATTATCCATATTCTTACCTCAATAAAAATATTTTATATTTTCTTTTATCAATATTATAGACAAATATTTTTCTGTGTCAATAATTGTTGGTGTTTTATGTAAAAAATATATGTTTTTGAAGCATAAATTTCCAATTATATGAAATGTGGATTTTATGCTGGATTTTTGGCCTTTCTTATGTTAATATATAAATTACTGATGAGAGGAAGAAATATGGCAGTTAAAAAAACACAAAATACCTCAAAAAAAAGGAATGTTAATTCCGTCAACGGTATAAAAAATGTGAATATTCCCATAATTGCTATTGTAATAGCTGTGGCCGTCTCGCTGATTTGCTCAGTTGTTATTATATCAAATAACAGGCGCGAGCCGATGAACGTCTATGATTTCGGCAAAAAGGTCGCACAGGGCATTGATGTCAGCGAGCATAACGGCAAAATTGATTGGAAAAAGGTTGCGTCATCGCAGGATTTTGCGTTTATTCGTGTCGGCTATTGCGGATACGGAAACGGCGAATTGGTTAAGGATAAGAAATGTGACGATAACCTAAAGGGCGCGAGCGATGCAAAAATTCCGTTCGGCGTCTATTTCTACACTCAGGCTACCGACAAAAAGGAGGCTGAAAGAGAAGCCGATTTTGTCTATGATATAGTGAAGAAATATGATGTGAAATTGCCGATTATTATTGACTTTGAATATCCTGTTGACAGGGATGGAAATGCTGTCGGCAGGCTATATAATGCGAATAATACTCCAAAGGAGAATGCAAAAATAATTAATGCCTTTTGCTCAAGACTTGAGAAAAAGGGCTATATTACGGGAG
Source organism: uncultured Clostridia bacterium (assembly GCA_945788455.1). Taxonomy (GTDB): domain Bacteria; phylum Bacillota; class Clostridia; order Oscillospirales; family Acutalibacteraceae; genus Eubacterium_R. The sequence continues at coordinate 6,063 of CALZMC010000012.1, read as the reverse complement.
TTTACGCATCATCTTATATGCTCGATAATTATATCAGCACAAATAAGCTCGGCGACAATACGGTCATTTGGGTTGCAGATTATAACAAGAGCGTTACATACAGCGGTCGCTATGATATTTGGCAGTATAGCGAAAAGGGAAAATGTGACGGAGTATCGAGTAAATACACAGATTTGAATTATTGGCATCAAGGAGATACAGAATGAAAAAAATAATTAAATTAATGTCGGCTGTACTTGCAATGATTTTTGTGCTTCAAAGCACGATTATCGCCGGCGCATCTCTAAAATCAACGAGTGCCTATACAGGAAGCACATACACTCATCAAACAAGATTTGACGAGCTTGAAAGATTTGAGGGTATTGACGTCAGCGAGCATAACGGAGTTGTCGATTTTGCAAAGGTAAAAAAGGCAGGAATTGACTTTGTTTTCGTAAGAGTCGGCTGGACAGGATATACAAGGTCAAAGCATTCCTTAAATTATGATAAACACTATGTAGATAACATCAAAAACGCCCTGAAGAACGGCTTGGGTGTCGGCGTATATTGGTATTCTCAGGCGCTGACCGAGGCTGAGGCAAGAGCTGAGGCTAATATGCTGACAAAGGTTTTGGGCGATTATAATATCACCTTGCCTGTTGTTATGGACTATGAGTTTGCGGGTGTTGACAACGGCAGACTCGACTATGCTTGGAGAAATAAGCAGATTAATAAAGCTAAAATGACTGCTAATGCTCTTGCATTTTTAGATGTAGTCAACAAGGCAGGGTATGACGGCTGTCTCTATGCCTGCAAGAGCTTTTTAACAACACAGCTTGATGCATCTCAAATTTCTCAAAGCTACAAGATTTGGCTTGCACATTATACTACTAACACCGACTACACCGGCAATTTTGAATTCTGGCAGTATTCGAGCAGCGGAAGGCTTGCAACAATCGGCACCAACAAATTTGACGTGAACTTTTGGTATTATGACAACAAGGCTGTAAAAATGAATTATATTTATACAGGAAAGCCTATAACTCCACAGCCTGTCATTATGGCTGACGATGTTGCGCTTGTTGAGGGTACCGACTATGAATTGAGCTACAAGAATAACACGAATGTCGGCACAGGTCAAATTACTGCAACAGGCATTAACGACTATGAGGGACAACAGTGGCTTTATAAGTTTAGAATTAAGCCCGACAGGGTTAACAATCTTAAGCTCGATAAGTCACGCACAACCGAAAGCATCTCGGTTAAGTGGTCAAGTGTTGTAGGTGCAACAAGCTACAAGATTTATGTAAAAAACAATACGCAGGGCACAAGCTTTACAAGAACATCAACATCTGCAAGTGCAGTAATTGACGGTCTGACTACGGCTAATTCATATACAATCAAGGTTAGAGCAATACGAAACGGATATTACGGCGACTATTCAGCTGCTTTGACAGCTCATACTGTTCCAACCAAGGTTACAGGTCTAAAGACGTCTGCGAGAACAACAAGCACAGTCACTCTTTCTTGGGACAAAAAGGTAGGCGCAAGCGGATATAAGATTTATCTCTATTATCCGTCAAAAAATCAGACTCAGTTAGTCGGCACGGTTAACGGACAGAATACAACAAGCTTCAAGATTTCAAATCGAAAGCAGGGTGTCGTTTATTATTATAAGGTTGCTGCCTTTGTTCGTGATTCGGGAATAGGCGACAGAATAGGCTATCTCAGTAGCCATATCGGCACAACCGCAAAGCCTAATACCCAAAAAATAACCTCGATTTCTTCTCCGTCAAAGAAGAAGCTAAAGTTAAGCTGGAACGGAACAAGCTGTTCGGGTTATCAGGTTCAGTGGTCAACATATAAGAACTTTTCAAATAATTACAAGTCTGTTTTTGTAGGCGGAAAAACAAAATCGACAACACTTTCAACCTATTATAGCAAAAAGAGATATTATGTTCGCGTCAGAGCCTATAAGACCGTGAATAATACTAAGATTTACGGCGCGTGGTCGTCTGCAAAATACATTAAAGTAAAATAATTCAAAGCAAAAAATATCTGTATAACGCGTGAAAAATTTGCATAAAGCATATAAATTCATCAAAAAACACTCCGTTAAATGAGGCGGAGTGTTTTGTTTTGGTTAAAATGAATAAAAAATTTCCATAAATTTGTGCATTTAGCAATATTGATTTTAACACTTTTATGTGCTAAACTGTGACTATCGAAAAAACTATGAGAGGTAATAATTATGAAAAAAGTAATTAAAAGAATTGCAGCACTTGCTCTTGCAGTAGTTTTAATTGCGACTGTATTTGCAGGTTGCAGTGAGAAGCAAAGCAAAACACAAATCGGTCTTCTTTACTGCTCAGCAGAAGCAAACTCAAAGTATCAGGTAGAAAAGGTTGCTGACGAGCTATCAAAGCTTGGCTATACAACAAAGGAATATTCCTTCGCTGACTCAAACGACCTTGCATCTGTACTTAACGCTGCTGTTGCAGAAACAAAGGCTATTTACATTCCTACCGATAACACCTGTGCGAATAACGCAGAGCTTATCAACAACATTTGTGAGCCTGCAGGTATTCCTATCATCGCAGGCGAGGAAGGTATTTGTGAAGGTTGCGGTGTAGCTACACTTTCAATTTCTTACTATGACCTTGGTGTTGCTACTGCAAAGATGGCTTACGAAGTACTTGTAAACGGCGCAGACATCTCAACAATGGATATTTCTTATGTTGACCCGTCAACCTTAGTTAAGAAGTATTCTCCTGACAGAGCAGAAAAGTTAGGTATTACAATTCCGGAAGGCTTTGTAGCTGTCGGCGAGGAAGCTGACACAGCTACAAACAGCGACAGCGACCTACCTACATACGATGGCGATAAGGTATTCAATATCGGTATCTGCCAGCTTGTTCAGCACCCTGCTCTTGACGCAGCTACTCAGGGCTTCAAGGACGCTCTGACAAAGATGCTCGGTAAAGACCACGTAAAGTTTGATGAACAAAACGCATCAGGAGATTCAGCTACCTGTGCAACAATTGTTAACCAATTCGTATCAAAGAATGTTGACCTAATTCTTGCAAACGCAACTCCTGCTCTTCAGGCTGCTGCATCTGCAACACAGTCAATTCCGATTCTTGGTACATCAGTTACAGAGTACGGTGTAGCTCTTGATATTGCTGACTTCAACGGCAAGACAGGTATCAACGTATCAGGTACATCAGACCTTGCTCCTCTTGACCAGCAGGCTGCTCTGTTCAACGAGCTGAACATTGCTAAATAAGCAAAAATAAATTAAATAAATTATGGCAACGAGAGATTTTTCTTGTTGCCATTGTTTTGATTTTTAAGGAGAAAATTTATGGTATCATTATTAGCATCTATGCCCGGCGCAATAGCCTACGGTATTATATGGGGCATAATGGCTATCGGCGTTTATATCACCTTTAGAGTGCTTGATGTTGCCGACCTAACGGTTGACGGCTCAATGGCGACAGGCGGTATTGTTCTTGCTGTTTTGGCAAAGAACGGTGTTAACATCTATCTTGCAGTAGCGATTGCTTTTGCAGTAGGCTGTTTAGCAGGATTGATTACAGGTATTTTTCATACGTTTTTCGGCATACCGGCTATTCTTGCAGGTATATTAACGCAGTTAAGCCTATATTCAATTAATCTTCGTATCTCAAACAAAAACTCGAACGTTCCTGTCGTTGCAAGAAATCTAAAGCAGGTTTTGTTAACCTCGGGAGATAATACAAAATCAATAATCGTGTGCGTACTGTTTGCCGTTGTCACTATTGCAATACTGTACTGGTTCTTTGGAACAGAGCTTGGCTCATCAATCAGAGCAACGGGTAATAATCAGGCTATGTCTCGTGCAAACGGTATTAACACTCGCTTTAATGTAATTTTCGGACTTGTTATCTCTAACGGTTTAGTTGCTCTTTCGGGAGCTTTGTACGCACAGTATCAGGGCTTTGCAGATATAAATATGGGCCGTGGTGCTATCGTAATCGGTCTTGCCGCTGTTATAGTCGGCGAGGTTATTTTCGGAAAGATATTCCACAACTTTGCACTAACACTTGTTGCAGTTGTTTTTGGTGGTATTATTTACTACATTGTTCAAAACATTGTTGTTTGGTTAGGCTTAGATGCAAATGACCTAAAGCTGCTTTCTGCTCTTGTCGTTGCTCTGTTCCTCGGTATTCCTTATTGGAAAAGCAAGGTTGCCTCAAAGACAGTTAAGAATAAGGAGGTTAAAGAATAATGCTTCAAATTAAAAATGTTCACAAAACCTTTAACCCCGGCACTATTAATGAAAAAAAGGCACTTAACGGCATTGACCTTCATCTAAAGGAGGGCGATTTCGTTACTGTTATCGGCGGTAACGGTGCAGGTAAGTCAACTATGCTTAATATGGTTGCAGGTGTATATCCTGTTGACTGTGGCAGTATCATTATTGACGGTGTAGATGTAACAAAGCTACCCGAACACAAGAGAGCTAAGTATATCGGCAGAGTTTTCCAAGACCCTATGACAGGTACTGCCGCAAATATGCAGATTGTTGAAAATCTTGCTCTTGCATCTCGCAGAGGAAAGACAAGAGGTCTTGCCCCCGGTGTAAAGAAAAAGGAAAAGGACGGCTACAAGGAGCTTCTTGCAGGTCTTGATTTAGGACTTGAGGACAGATTAACCTCAAAGGTTGGCTTATTATCCGGCGGTCAGCGTCAGGCTGTTACACTCCTTATGGCTACCCTAAAAAAGCCAAAGCTTCTCTTACTTGACGAGCATACTGCAGCTCTTGATCCCAAGACTGCAAAAAAGGTGCTTGACCTGACAGAAAAGATTGTTGCTGAAAATAATCTTACAACAATTATGATTACTCATAATATGAAGGATGCTATCGCTATCGGTAACAGACTGATTATGATGAATGACGGAAAAATCATTTATGATGTTGAGGGCGAGGAAAAGAAAAAGCTAACAACAGCCGACCTGCTCAATAAGTTTAAGACAACATCAGGCGAGGAGCTTGACAACGACCGTATGCTCCTTTCAAATGACTGATATAATAATGAAAAAACGAATGACCTGCTCACTCGAGCAGGTCATTTCAGACTGGCGATAAAGTGGTCTGAACCACGCCAAAATATAATTAAACAAACCTTATTTTGCCTCCCTTGTGCAAAGGGAGGTGGCAACACACCGTGTTGACGGAGGGATTGAAAAACAGCTTGGACATCGAGTCCAAGCTTTTTTTAGGCGTTTTTCGTTTTTTGCTCGAGGGCAGTACCTATGTACAGCTTCCACTCGCAAGAAAACGAAATTCAGCTCCATTTCTCGAAGTCTGACAGCGTGTAATAAGGATCGCGTTATTCGGCTTTGTGCCTACAAAAGAAAACGGGCGGATGATATCCGCCCCTACGATAGTTTGTATTTCAATATATTGCCGATAATAATTATTTTAATCTGTATCCGCGTCCCCAAATTGTTTTTATGAAATCCGTGTCGGGCTGAGTTGCCTTCAGCTTATCGCGAAGTCTGTTAATATGAACGGTTAGGGTTGATGTATCGCCGAGAGAATCATAGCCCCAAACCCTTTGAAACAGCTCATTCTTGCTGAAAATCGTTTCGGGATTTGTGACTAACAGATACAAAACCTCGAATTCCTTTTTTGTCAATACAATTTCTTTGTCCTTTAAAAATACCTCGCCTGTGTCCTTGTTTAGCTTAAAATCGCCGTAAATCACAAGATTAGGCTCGGTTGTGTTAGTCAGTCGCTGATATCTGTTGATATGAGCCTTAACTCTTGCAACAAGCTCGCTTGGCGAAAACGGCTTAACGATATAGTCATCTGCGCCGAAGCCGAGACCGTTGATTTTTGCAGAGTCGTCCTTTTTTGCACTAACAAGAAGAACAGGAATATCCTTTGTGTCTCTTATTTTTTTGCAGACCTCAAAGCCGTCCATTTTCGGTAGCATAATATCGAGAAGAACGAGGCTGTATTGATTGCTGAGAGCCTTTTTCAGACCGTCCTCGCCGTTATTTGCAGTGTCAACCTCAAAGTCGTTAGCCTCAAGA
>CALZMC010000011.1 GCA_945788455.1 uncultured Clostridia bacterium | reverse complement strand
TAAAAAATGCGAGTGATAATGCAAAAAGTATTAGCGCAGATACTTCACTCGTTAACCCTTATAAAATCATCAATTCTCTTGAAGATGAAGTGTTTTATGAAATGGGAGCGCTTATTCCGGAAGAGGACAGAGATTCCGTTTTTGCTATTGATGAAAACCCGAAATTCTATGCGTTAAACAAAATACAGCCCTGCAAGAGAATTATGGTATGCAGAGATGTGTTTACTTATGTAAATCAAGATTTACATAATGAGTATTGTTCTTATTTTGAAACCGATGAGCCAAAATGGCTTGTTGTAAAATTCGGAATAGAGCAAATTGAGGATAAGGAATTGGTAGAAATTTTACAGAAAAAGTATGAGTTAACATACCAATACAAAGTAAAAGACCAGATTTTTTATTGCTTATACCGTTGTCGTTAATAAAAGCAGGACACCCTATACTGTTTAGGGTGTCCTTTTTTCAAGCTATTTTTTGCTATTCTTTATCCTTAAATGCGAACATAATGACGTTTTGTTTATCATTTGTGTTGTATTGAACAGAGCTTGAGTCAATCTTGAGCGACAGTAGGTCAACAGACTTTAAATAAATATAAATTTCGCCCTTGTCTATCAGCCTGTATTTTGCCTCGTTATAAATGCTGTCATTCGGAAAATACAGCTCAAATCCCTTGTCGCCGTTTACTATTGCAGTCTTTACAATTTCTCTGATTTTTGATGCAGAGTATTCGTCAAGTGCAAAGCCCTCTTTATAAAAATAATTATATTTTTTAGCATCAGAGCTAATAAAATCATATCTCTCATCAGGTGTGTGAGATACATTTAGCTGTGAAGAATTTATGCAAAAATATGTGTGAGAAATGAACTCATTTGAGATGCTTTTTTCGTACGAGTCGCCCCATGTCGGGTCGCTGAAATAATACTCCTCCCCAAGCTCCTGACAAACCCACGCGTGACGCTCGGCCTTATCATTTTCAGTCGCATCTCCTGTTACCATAACGGCAGGAATACCGAGCTTGTTTAACAGATATTGGTACGCCTTTGCATATCCCGTGCATACTGCCTTGTGATTTAAAAAAACACCGTCAATGTTAGAAATGCTTGAAAGCTCGCCGACCTTGTCTAAATTTTCGCTGTCATACGTTGTGTTGCTGATAATCCACTCAAAAGCACAAAGCGATTTTTCATACGGCGTTTTTTTGCTTTCCATTATCGGCAGAGCTTCGTTAACGGCACTTTCAATTCTTGCCTTGATTTCGTTCGTTTCCTGCTTTGTGTAGTCGTATGTGAACTCTAAAATTCCGTTAGTGTAGAATACACATTTGCCACTAAAATAAAAGATTTCGGGATGGTCGCTTAAAACACATTTCACAATCTCAAAGGCATGCTCGCTGTCTTTGACGGTAGTGATATACGCCTTGCTTCTGTGATTTGAAAGCGCCTTGAATATTGTGTCATATACCTTTTTGTCTTTATCTGAAAGCTGATTGTACATAATTTTGCAGTCGCTGATATTCATTGAGCCTTCTGCGCTGTCATCATATACATCGACAATTTTATTCGACATTAATTCATCAATAGCAATAGTGATTTTAAATCCCGAGCATACATCATAGATATAAGCACAGGAGCATATTAAAATAACGGTGCATATTATACTAAAAATTTTTTTCATAAAAATCTCCTAAAATTGATACATATATTCTATCACATTTCTACATCAATAGTATAGATAAAAAATAATTATTATGTTAAAATAATAAATATTTGTGTTCGCTCGAATTATAATAGCGAAAGGATGTTTATAATGATTAAGATAATTTCAACCGATTTGGACGGAACGCTTATGTCAACCGACCATTTGACTGTAACCGAAAGAACTCTGTCGGCACTAAAGCAGGCGCACGACAGGGGAGTGAAGCTTGCTATCGCAACAGGCAGACCTATGGTGCTGATTGATAATGTTATTGAGCAGGTGCCGTTCGTTGATTATGTTATATACGCAAACGGTGCAGGCGTTTTTGACAGAAACGAAAACAGACAGATTTATTCAGATCTGATACCTAATGACAAGGCGCGCGAGCTTATATCATATTTTTTAGACAAAGAGGGATTTTTTGAGGTCTATGTTGACGGCAGGAGCATTTGTCAGGCAGGGCTTGATAAGTATTTTGACCGTGGGGAATTTCCGCAGGAGTTTATTGACGAGGCGATTAATTCAATGGACGCATGCGAGTCTCTGCTCGACTACCTCGAAAACAAGGACGTAGAAAAAATTACACTCTATTCCGTTAAGGATGAGTATTATGATGATTTTATCAAAAAAATGAAATCGTACGGCTTAACTACTGCTATTAGCTTTAGCGGTTGTCTTGAGGGTACAAGTCCTACTGCAAACAAGGGCAATGCGCTAAAGGGTATTTGTGATGCGCTCGGCTTTTCTCCCGATGAGGCGATGAGCTTTGGAGATGCAGGAAATGATGTTCCAATGCTCGAATATGCCGAGTATTCATTTGCTATGGGAAACGCAAGTGACGAGTGCAAAAAAAGTGCAAAATTTATTACAGACTCTAACGCGAATGACGGCGTTGCAGTTGCTGTTGAAAAATATGTACTGAATAACTAAACTTTATTAAGAAAAAATTGTCGATATTCCAAAAATCTACACTTGAAACTTATTGTATATTTTAGTATTATATTCTATATTATTTTGTATTTATTATATTAGTTATAGGGATATGGAGGTATCTTTATGAACAATGCGATTGATTTGAGCCTTATTGAGCCGACACTCGACGAGCTTGCAGACGTAAAGGGCTCACTCATTACAATTTTGCAAAAAACACAGGATATTTACGGCTATCTGCCAAAGGACGCTATTTGTTATATCAGCGAGCGTACAGGCATTGCCGAAAGTGAGATTATGGGTGTTGCAACATTTTATACCCAATTCAGACTGACTCCTGTCGGAAAATATTTGATTATGCTGTGTCAGGGTACAGCCTGCCACGTTAACTCAAGTGAGCTTATTCTTCAAACGATTAAAGAGGAGCTTGGCATTGATGACGGCGAGACAACAGAAGACGGACTGTTTTCACTAAAGTGTGTTGCCTGTCTTGGATGTTGCTCGTTGTCTCCTGTTATGATGATTAATGAGGATACATACGGCTCACTTACTCCTGATAAGACAAAACAGATTTTAAGAGAATTAAGGGAGGCTGAATAACATGCGTATAGTTGTTGGAGAGGGCTCCTGCGGTATCGCAGCCGGAGCAGAAAAGGTTAGACAGGCTCTGCTTAAAAAGGATTTGAACGGTGCAAGCCTTACTATTGCAGGCTGTATCGGTATGTGCTATCTTGAGCCGATTGTTGATATTTATGACGATGAAGACAGCGAGGTTAAGCGCCTTGTTCGTGTTAGCGAAAAGGATGCAGATGCTATTTCTACATACACAAAAACAGGCGATATCGGTGCTATTGAGCATCTGCTCGTTAGTGATGATGACAAGAGCTTTTTGGAGAAGCAGACTCGTATTGCGCTTCGCCGTTGCGGAATTATTAATCCGGAGGATTTAGACGAATTTGTTCAGGCTGACGGCTATTCTGCACTAAAGAAGGCAGTATGTGAGATGACTCCCGAGGAGGTTATTGAGGTTATCAAGACCTCGGGACTTGCAGGCCGTGGAGGTGCAGGCTTCCCGACATGGTTTAAGTGGAATGCCGCAAGACAGAGCGAGGGAGACGAAAAGTATCTTATCTGTAATGCTGATGAGGGCGACCCCGGTGCATTTATGGACAGAGCCGTTATCGAAAGCGATCCTCACAATCTTATCGAGGGTATGCTAATCGGTGCTTATGCTATCGGTGCAAAAAATGCAGTAGTTTATGTTCGTGCCGAGTATCCGCTTGCTATCAAGAGACTTGAAAAGGCAATTAAGGATGCAACCGAAAAGGGCTATCTCGGCGACAATATTTTTGGCACAGACTTTAGCTGTAATATGACTATTAAGGCAGGTGCAGGCGCATTCGTTTGCGGCGAGGAAACTGCACTTATCGAAAGCCTTGAGGGACATCGCGGTATGCCGAGACTAAAGCCTCCTTTCCCTGCACAGAGCGGTTATTGGAGAAAGCCGTCTAACATTAACAATGTTGAGACCTTTGCAAACGTTTCTTGGATTATCAATAACGGTGGCGAGGCTTTTGCCGCTATGGGTACACAGGACAGTAAGGGCACAAAGGTATTCGCTGTTACAGGTAAGGTTAAGCGCTCAGGTCTTGTTGAAATCCCTATGGGCAAGACCTTGCGTGACGTTATTTTTGATATCGGTGGCGGAATGAAAACCGACAAGCCGTTCAAGGCAGTTCAAATGGGCGGTCCGTCAGGCGGATGTATTCCTGCCGATTTGATTGATACTGTTATCGACTATAAGGCACTTGGCGCAACAGGTGCAATTATGGGCTCAGGCGGTATGGTTGTTATGGACGAGAGCACCTGTATGGTAGGCATGGCAAAATTCTTCCTCGACTTTACTGCAAAGGAAAGCTGCGGAAAGTGTATTCACTGCCGTGTAGGTACAACAAGAATGCTTGAAATCCTAACTCGTATAACAGACGGCGAGGGCAAGGACGGAGATGTTGAGCTTCTTGAGGAGCTTTGCTACGGCATAAAGGACGGTGCGCTTTGCGGTCTCGGTCAAACTGCGCCTAACCCTGTTTTGACTACAATTAAGTATTTTAAGGATGAGTATATCGCTCATATAAACGAAAAGAAATGTCCTGCAGGCGAGTGCTCAAGGCTTGTTGAGTATTCGGTTGTTGAGGATAAATGTAAGGGCTGTACACTTTGTGCAAGAAACTGTCCTGTTAACGCAATCAGCGGTACAGTTAAGGAGCCACATATTATTGATACCGAAAAATGTATTAAGTGTGGCAAGTGTATGGACAACTGTCGCTTCGGCGCAATTATCAGAAGATAAGGAGGAGCAAAAATGGATATGATTAATTTAACAATAAACGGACAAAAGATTTCTGCTCCTGCCGGCACAACAATTTTAGAGGCCGCAAAGCAGAACGGTATATATATCCCAACTCTTTGCTATGATGAGGCTGTTGAGGTTTACGGCGCTTGCGGACTTTGTGTTGTTGAGGCTGAGGGTATTCCAAAGCTTCTTCGCTCCTGCTCTGCAAAAATCAGCGAGGGTATGGTTGTTAACACCGAGAGCGAGCGCGTTGTTAAGTCAAGAAAGATTGCTATGGAGCTGTTGATGTCTGCTCATGACGGCGACTGTATTGCTCCTTGTCAGCTTGCTTGTCCTGCTAATACCGATTGTCAGGGCTACGTTGGTCTTATTGCTAACGGAAAGTTTGATGACGCAATTAAGCTGATTAAAAATAAGATTTCTCTGCCTGCATCTATCGGCAGAGTGTGTCCTCATCCCTGCGAAAAGGCTTGTCGCAGAGGCAAGGTTGAGGAGCCTATTAATATCGCACAGCTAAAGGCATTTGCCGCTGATTTGGACCTAAAGGGCGACTCTTATGTTCCTGATGTTGCAGATAGCACAGGAAAGAAAATTGCTATCATCGGCGGTGGTCCTGCAGGCCTTACAGCAGGTCTTTATCTACGCGAGCTCGGTCACGAGGTTACTGTCTTTGATATGATGGAAAAAATGGGCGGTATGCTAAGATACGGTATCCCACAGTACCGTCTTCCTAAAGAGGTGCTTGATGCCGAGATTAGCCTGATTGAAAAAACAGGCGTTAAGATGGTTAATAACTGCAGGCTTGGTCGCGATATTACACTTGATGAGATTAGAAATGATAACGATGCCGTTATTTTGGCACCGGGTGCATGGAAATCAAGCCCTATGCGTGTTAAGGGCGAGGACGCAGACGGTGTATATGGAGGCATTGATTTTCTTCGCAGCGTAATTAAGGGCAGTCCGGTAGAAATCGGCGAGAGAGTTGCAGTTTGCGGTGGCGGTAACACGGCTATGGATGCCTGCCGTACTGCAGTAAGACTCGGCGCAAAAGAGGTTTACGTAATCTATCGCAGAACCGAAAAGGAAATGCCTGCCGAGGAAATTGAGATTAAGGAGTCAAAGGAAGAGGGAGTTATCTATAAATTCCTCACAAATCCTATCGAGATACATAACGAGAACGGCAGGGTTACAGGTATGACACTGCAGATTATGGAGCTCGGCGAGCCTGACGCATCGGGCAGAAGAAAGCCTGTTGCAGTTGAGGGCAAGACAGAATATATCGCGCTCGACAGCGTTATTATGGCTATCGGTCAAAAGCTTGACAGCACGGATTTCACATCAGTTGAGCTGACTGACAGGGGAACTATCAAGGCTGATGAGGATACATTTATGACTGACCTTGACGGCGTGTTCGCTATCGGCGATGCAACTAACAAGGGCGCATCTATCGCTATTGAGGCTATCGGCGAGGCTGACAGATGCGTAAAGGTTGTTGATGCATATCTAAACGGCGAGGAGCTTGATTTTACTCCAAAATATATCAGCAAGCGTGATGACAGCAGAATTGATTTAAGTGCTAAGGAAAAGGAGCCTCGCATCGTTGCAGGTGTGCTTGACGCAGATGTTAGAAAAGCCAACTTTGACGAGATTTCACTCGGCTTAACTGTCGAGGAGGCAAAGAAGGAGGCAGAACGTTGCCTTGAGTGTGGCTGTCGCGAATACTTTAAGTGCAAGCTTCTTTCGGTAGCACAGAGATATGATATTAATCCTGACAGATTTGCAGGCGAAATGCCACAGAAATATACAAGAGACGAAAATGCTTTCATCGAGCGCAATACTGCAAAGTGTATTTTATGCGGTCTTTGTGTTCGCTCCTGTAAGGAGGTTATGGATATTAGTGCTATCGGTCTGCTTGGCCGTGGCTTTAAGTCAAGTGTTTCTCCTGCATTCTCACTCCCGCTTGACCAGACGAAGTGTACTAACTGTGGCTTGTGCGTAAGCCTTTGCCCAACGGGTGCACTAACCGAAAAGTCAGCACTTTCAAAGCAGGTTCCGCTATTAGAGGACGTTTCTATCGAGACCGTTACCGTTGACGGAAAGGCTTGTGAGCTTCAGGTTTCTCGTTACAACGGCGAGGTAATAAGAGCTGTTCCAAATAACGATAACGCAAGAAATTGCTCTCTATCACGTGATGAGCTTATAAAATTAGTAAAATAACAGAGGTAAAAAATGGACGAATTCAAGGTTATAGAAATCAAGAGATCGGTTTTTGAAAACAATGACAGAGAGGCTGACAGGCTTAGAGCTGAGCTTAAAAAGGAAAAGACCTTTCTATTAAATTTGATGTCTTCTCCCGGAAGCGGAAAGACTACTACCCTAAAGGCAACTATTGCAAGACTAAAGGGGGAGCTTAAAATCGGCGTTATGGAGGCTGACATTGACAGCGATGTTGATGCAAGGACTATCGCTGACACAGGCGTAAAATCTATTCAGCTTCACACAGGCGGTATGTGTCATCTCGATGCAGGTATGACCGAGCAGGGACTAAAGGAGTTCGGCACAGAGGATTTAGACCTCGTTGTGCTCGAAAATGTAGGAAATCTTGTTTGTCCTGCCGAGTTTGATACAGGTGCGTCAAAGTGCGCTATGATTTTGTCAGTTCCCGAGGGCGATGATAAGCCACTAAAATATCCTCTTATGTTTAGCATTTGTGATGCCGTTCTTATCAATAAGATCGACACAAAAAGCGTGTTTGATTTTGATGATGATGCAGTTGTTGAGCGAATTCATAAGCTAAATCCAAAATGTAAGATTTTCTTCGTTTCTGCAAAAACAGGCGAGGGCATTGACGAGTGGTGCGACTGGCTGAAAAGCGAAGTTGCCGAGTGGAACAAGTAATGCACGAGCTTGGTATAGTCCTCGAAATCTTCGAGCTTCTTGAGGAGATTATGGAGGAGCAGAAGCTAAAAAAGGTGTCCTCTGTCACTCTTGAGGTGGGGGAGCTGTCGGGAATACTTCCTGATTTCTTTAAGGAATGCTGGAGTGCTGCAAGGCTTGGCAGTGATGCGTTTGGCGACACCGAGCTGATTATTGAGTTCAAGCCTGCTATCGCAAAATGCAGGTGCGGTTATGAATATGAGCTGAATAAAAACAGCCGAATTTGTCCTAAATGCAAAAAGACCGACTATGAAATCACAGACGGCAGAGATTTTGTTATAAAGCAAATCGAAGCAAGTTGATATTAAAAACCATATACAAAGATTAAGGCTGACTCGTACGAGTCAGCCTTTTTTATACATAATATATTATGTTTATATTCCCTTAATTCTGTAAACCAATACGCTGTGCTTTGGCATTGTAGCCGTGATTGATGTGCCCTTGCCGTATTCATCGCTCCACAGGTTATGGATTTGATATGCACCGCTTTTTGAAAAATCAAGGTACTCGTCATCGCACAGAGTATCAAGCTCAAAGCTGATGCTCTTGTTTGAGCTGCTTTTATTCAGGAAGCATAGCGCAACGTCTCCGTTTGACAGAGGACGCGCAAGAACATCAATTCCTCCACCCTTCTTAATTCTCTTTGCACTCTTGCCGAGAGAGTCTTGGTCGATTGCGATTAGGTGCTTGTTTGTGACAATCTTGAGTGTGCTGTTGCCCTCAACTCTTGAGCCGAGTCCGTCAACAAACTTTCTTATATCATTTCCAAGCATTAGCGGAGATGCCATCATACACCATAATGAGAAGTGCGCTCTGTTTTCGTCCTCGGTTAGCTTTCCGTTTCCGACCTCAAGCATATCAGGGTCATTCCAATGGCCTACTCCTGCATATTTGTAGTGCTTTATTGAGGAGTTATAGATAAACATAATGCTCTTCCAATTAGCCATTATATCGTGGGTTGTGCGCCACATATTGCCTGCCTTTGCGCCCCACTCCCAAGGCTTTGCCGTGCCCCATTCACAGATAGAGTAAACGATAGGCTTTTCAGGTGCGCCTGTGTATTGTGCCCAAAGTCTTGTTGCGTCCTTTAGCGCGTTGCCCATTCGTCTGTACTGAATATATGACGAGTCGGCAGCCGTAACGATAGGATTTTCAAGCTTGATTACGTTTGTTGTATCCTCTAAATCAACGATTAGCTGAACGCGTCCTGTGTCGCTGAAGCCGTTGCCGTATGGGAAGAATACCTCGTGCATCTTTCCGTTAACGGTAACCTGAACATAAGCCTCCTTGCGAGAAAATGACTTTTTGAACACGAGAGTTAAAACATACTTGCCCTTTGACACGCTGTTTAGCTCGAATGTAGCAGAGCCTGCACCGTGATTTAGATAGCCGATAGCCTTTCC
>CALZMC010000010.1 GCA_945788455.1 uncultured Clostridia bacterium | reverse complement strand
CAATTAAGGCTGTTTGGGGCTTTAACGGTACAGAGAGACCGGGTGCTGTATATCTTGCAGCAGTTATGGCAGCTTATGCCCAAAAGGGTATGCCTGCTTTTTCAATCTACGGTCACGATGTTAAGGATATGACCGACAGAGAAATTCCCGAGGATGTTTGTGACAAAATTCTTCGCTTTGCTCACTGTGCAGTAGCAGTAGGCTGGATGAAGAATAAGTCTTATGTAAATCTCGGCGGAATTTCTATGGGTATTGCAGGTAGCTTCTGTAATGCTGAAATGTTCCAAAAATATCTCGGTATTCGTGCAGAATGGGTTGATATGAGCGAGATTATTCGCCGTATTACTCTTGAAATCTATGACCACGATGAGTACGAGGTTGCTATCAAGTGGATTAAGGATAATTGTCCTGAAGGCTTTGACTGTAACGCAGGAAAAAATCTTCCCGAAATCATTAGAAGGTCAAAGGTTGTTTCTCCCGATAAGGATTGGGAGTTTATCGCAAAGATGACAATTATCTTTAGAGATATTCTTTTCGGCAACAAAAAGCTTGACGAAATGGGATGGCACGAGGAGGCACTTGGAAAGAATGCCGTTGCAGGCGGATTTCAGGGCCAGCGTAACTGGACCGACTGGCTACCTAATGCCGACTTCTCTGAGGCAATTATGGCAAGCTCATTCGATTGGAACGGTCCAAAAATGCCTACTGCATTCGCTACTGAAAACGATACATTAAACGGCATTTCAATGCTTCTCGGCACACTTGTTTCAAATTCTGCTCCTTGCTTCCACGATGTTCGTACATATTGGAGCCCAGACTCCTGCGAGAGAGTTACAGGTGTTAAGCCGGAAGGCAGGGCAGAAAACGGATTTATCCACCTTATTAACTCGGGCGCAACTGCGCTTGACGGTAGTGGTGCCTCAAGGAATGATAAGGGCGAGGGTTGTATGAAGCCGTTCTGGGATATGACAGACAAGGATATTAAGGCTTGTCTTGATGCAACTGATTGGTGCAGAGCGAATTACGAATACTTTAGAGGCGGCGGATTCTCAAGCCATTTCCGTTGCCGTGCAGAAATGCCTGTAACAATGCTTCGTGTAAATATGATTGACGGCGTTGGCCCTGTAATTCAAATTGCAGAGGGCTACACAGTTGACCTGCCTGACGAAATTCATAACACTATCGACAAGCGTACTGACCCGACTTGGCCGACAACCTGGTTTGTTCCAAACCTAACAGGCGAGGGCGCATTTAAGGATGTATATAGCGTTATGGCTAATTGGGGCGCAAATCACGGTGTAACGGTTTACGGTCATAAGGGCGATGAGCTTATCACTCTTGCTTCAATGCTTCGTATTCCTGTTAATATGCACAATGTCAGCGAGGATAGAATTTTCCGTCCTCATTCTTGGGCAGCATTCGGCACAGAGGACTCACAGTCAGCCGATTATCGTGCTTGTGCAACATACGGTCCGCTATATAAATAATAAAAACATTTTAAGCCTCCCAGTTATTTCGGGAGGCTTTCTTTGTGTAAATATAAAATAAATATCTTAGGATGATAATGCGAGCATTAATTTTGAAAATTAATATTTTCGCTCTTAATAGTTGAATATCTAATTAAATTTGTTGACTCCAAATCCGTCTTGTGCATATCGACTGCGGAAATTTGATGATTGTCGTAGGTCGTATAGTAATATATTCCCTTGTCAGCATTACAGCACGAGGTATAAATTGTGATTTCAAGCTTGTCATTTTCAACATAATCGCATCCTCGTTGCTGGTCAACCGAGCCTAAAATGTGAAAGAATTGGCTGACGCTTTCAGTCTCGCTGTCGCCTGAAACGGAATTCATTTTTACAAATGAAGCTCTGACAAATCTTGATTGTGATGATAAGTCGCCGGGTAGCCCGATTGCTCCCATACCTCTACTGTACATAGTGAGTGACAGGTCATCGCTGAATGTGTTTTTCGGGTCACGAGGAGAGAGGTGCATATAGTTATTTAGATTTTGCATCTGCATCTCAAACGGTGGATTATTTGTAAGAATACCGACAGGGTTATCCAAAACCTTCAGCCCGTCTCTTCTTGCCTCAACGGTTATGGCCTCATTTTTATCGGCAATAATCCAATGTAGCTGGGCAGCAGGAAGATTTTCGCTGAATGGCGTGTCGGTTATATTGATTTTTTCCAAAAGTCTTCGCGCGTCTTTAACACTTTCGCATTGAGACAGTATCCACAAAATTATCTCGAATTGAGCAATATTATCCTTGCCTTGCTGAACACTGTTATAATGCGCGTTGCCGACAAAATTGAGCCCTGCCATACCGAGCCCCTTTTCGTTAATCGCATCATAATATAACGGAAAATCGTTCATAACACACGCCATACCTATGATTGCATAATGGCTTTCTATTTCGCCCGTATGCCTAAATTTTATCGGGTAATTCCTCGGTGTGATTGTGATTTCGTCTCCGTACGAAAACTCATAGTCGAGTGTTCTGCCAAAATAAAAATCCTTTGTTTTATAAGTTGCAGCCGTGCACATATTGCGCCTCCAAAAAAATTCTTTGATGATATTATATTGCTGTATTATTTTGAAATTATTAATAAGAAAATAAAAAATCATTAATTATATTGAAAAAAACAGACGCAATCGGTTATAATAAAGAAAAAAAGAAAGGATGTAGAATTATGTCGGTTATCAGTGTTAACAAAAATAATTTTGATGAAATAAAAAATAGCGACAAGCCTGTGCTTTTGGATTTCTATGCCGATTGGTGCGGACCCTGCCGAATGGTATCTCCGATAGTTGATGAAATTGCACAGGAAAATCCACAGTATCTTGTTGGAAAAATCAATGTTGACGAGGAACCGGAGCTTGCTCAGGCATTTGGAGTTATGAGCATTCCAATGCTCGCCGTAATTAAGGACGGAAAGCTTGTTAATCAGGCAGTCGGCGCAAGACCTAAGGACAGTATTCTCGATATGCTGAAAAACATATAAAACATAACTAACAAAACTAAAACGCATCTCATAGAATGGACTATAACGCTTTTTGTGTTTATCAGCCATTTATGAGATGCGTTTATTTTTCAGTAGTTAGTGTCAGTGGCGAACGCCCATAGAATAGCTTTCACCGTATCTGCTGTTATATAGAGCGAGGCAGGGCCTTGGAAATGTAAATATTGCGTTTCGTTATACGTTTTCTTCGGCCTTGTCTTGCTCATAGGAAGAGCTACTGAATTTTCAGCCACTGCTCATTTGCTCCCTTAACCGAAAAGAGACAGTATGTAAGAAATTTGTTCGTAATATCGCGAGCCGTTTTTATGTGCTTGCACACGGTTGGCTGTGACAGCTTTAGCTCTCTTGCGATTTCCATTTGTGATTTTCCGTTTACATAAAACATTTTTAGACACGCTTTTTGTCTTGGCGTCAGTTCGTTTTCTATAATTATCGGAAGAACTCTTGAAATGGCTCTGCTCGTAATTCTCTGCTCGTCAAAGCCGTTTTCAATAGCAAAATCCTCGCTCGGCGACATATATTCTTCAACAAAATTAATCATCAATGTCATCCTCCTCGTCATAATAGCGGGAAAGCAAAGCCGAAGTACATTTGCATTCACAAGCCATATTGTAGTATGTTTTCATTTTCTTTCTGAGCTCATAAAGCTCTTTTCCGCCATAAACGTAAAGCAACGGTCTAAGTCCGTCAAGCTTGGCGCAAAGTGCCTTATACTGCCCCTCGTATTCACGAGCTAATTCATCAATAGTCATTGCTACCCTTCTTTCGTAAAGTATTTGTCGGATTGGACAAGTACCATACTAAACGAACATTTGTTCATAGTCAATTGTTGCTATCGACTCAGTACAAAAAATAGTACGAAAAAGAATAATAGACAGGATATGACACTTTTTTCAGGAAAAATGTGTAAATAAAATACTAATTTTAGCGAGTGTTGTTATTTTACATAAAAGATTTCATCAAAGCTCTTGACAAAGTATGCAATATGCACTACAATACAATATGAACATAAGTGGGCCGCACCACTTATTTTCTATGGTCCTCCATAGTTTGTAATGACAGAGAGGGGAAGGTCGCAGGTTCTATGCGACCTTTTTCTTTTTGATCAAATTTTGAAAAAAATATCATTTATTAAGAAAAATTTTAAACAGATAATGTGACTAATTCTTCTTTACTTTTTAATAAAAGAGTATTAAAATATAGATATAAATTTTTTAGAGGTAGCGTTATGTACCATAGAACGTATGTTATAGATTTAGATGCAATTAATTTTAATATTGATAATGTGCTAAAGAAGCTTGACGGCAGAGCTAAGCTTCTTGCCGTTATTAAGGCTAATGCCTACGGCCACGGTGCTGTCGAGGTCGGCAGGGCATTGGCTGACAAGTGTGACTTTTTCGGCGTTGCCTGTGTTGATGAGGCAATGGAGCTCGTTAACGCAGGGATAAAAAATGACATTTTAGTCCTCGGCAGAGTGTCGGCATATAACTACGAAAATGTTGTTAAGCACAATATTCGTATTCCTATTTTTACTCTTGAGGATGCAAAAGCATTAAGCGAGGTTGCAGTTAAGAATAACAAGACGGCACTGTTTCATTTTTGTGTTGATACAGGTATGAGCCGTATCGGCTTTCAGGTAAATGACGAGAGTGCCGATATATGCACAGAGATTTGTGCTCTGCCGAACATTAAGGCCGAGGGACTGTTTTCTCACTTTGCTACTGCTGACGAAAAGGATTTGACAAAGGCAATAGCTCAGCGCGACAAATTTGTGAAATTTGCGAATATGCTTGAGGATAGGGGGATAGAAATTCCTATTAAGCATATTAATAATTCTGCAGGAATTATGGTATTTGATGAGATGTTCGATATGGTTAGGTCGGGTATTATTACCTATGGACTTTATCCCTCTGCCGATGTGGATGAATCATTAATTGACATTAAGCCTGCGATGGAGTGGAAAAGTCATATCAGCCATATCAAGACCTTGGAAAAGGGCAGAGAAATCTCTTACGGCGGTACATTTACAACTACTCGCGATACTGTTGTTGCAACAATTCCTGTCGGCTACGCTGACGGCTATCCAAGATGTTTGAGTAATATCGGCAGAGTAATCATCAACGGCCATTATGCTAATATTTTGGGCAGAGTTTGTATGGACCAATTTATGGTTGATGTTACCGATATTCCTGATGTTAAGCTTGAGGATGAGGTTATATTAGTAGGTCGTCAGGGTGACTCTGTTTTGAGTATGGAGGAGGTTTCAAATAACGCGCACTCCTTTAACTATGAGCTTCCGTGCCGAGTAGCACTCCGTGTTCCAAGGCTTTATTATGAAAACGGAAAGCTGATAAAAACAGTTAAGTATATCTAATATAATAAATTTGAACAAGAAAAAGGATTTGAGATGTTTCTTCTCAAATCCTTTTTGTGATTTATGTATTATTACTGTTACTAAAATAAATCTAACCGATATTAACAACGCCGTTATGGTTTGATGATGCGTAGCCAATCCAGGTTTTACCTGCGTTTAGGTTAACCTCATTGCCGTTTGCATCGGTAATTTTTATAACGCCGTTTTCGACAGTCCAGTTAATGTCGATAACTGTACCGAGGCTTGCAAGCTTGCCTGTACCGCCTGTGAGACCGTAGTTGCAGTAGGTTTCGGTTTTGCCTGAGCCGTGATAGTTATAAACACTTACATAAGTTGTTGTGTCAAACAGAACAAGTAAATTCTTTCTTGAAACATCAGATGAACCGTTGTTGCTTGAATAGTCGCTTGAATGATATGTCTTGTCCTCTGCGTTGTAGGTCCAGTCTCTTGTTCTTGTGTTAGATGAGAATGTTAGCGCAAGTGTGTTGCAAAGTGTCTCGCCGACAGCCTTTTCGTTTTCGTTAAAGGCGAACTTTGTATAGCTCTTCTCGTTAGCCTCGGTTCTAAAGCTTGCGCCTTCAATAGCAGCAGCAACATTTTCGCCGTGAATGATGCCTGTATGCTCGCTCGATACTCCGCGAGACTTGTCTCTGCTGAACAGGTTAACATTGTCGCTGTATGCCATTTGGTTAATATGGTCGATATTGTTGTTTTTAAATACAGTATTTGCACCGACATAATCGCCCTTGCTATAACTCATACCCCAATGAAGAAAGATAGCGTCAAACAGCTGGCTGAAGTTAACGTATGGCGGTCTTGCACTACGAATAGGACCGATTTGACTTGGCAGACTTGTGTAGTCGGCGAACAGCCATAGCATTCTTGACTCGCCGCCTTCAACCTCGCCCTCAACAATGATGTCAGGAGCGTTCTTTTCGTCATCAATACCCCATTGCGGTCTTGCGGCATAAGCGTTTTCAACAACGATAGCGACAGGTCTTTTTCCGTCAGCCTCCTTGTTATAGTCCTCCTCGCCGGTCAGCGGATTTTTGTAAATAACAGGAGCAGCGGTTGTGGTAGTAGTTGTAGTAGGTGCTGTAGTTGTCTCAGGCTCCTTTTGAGTCATTTTGACAACGGCTGTAACAGCAACGGCAATAATTACGACAACTGCAACAGCGATAGCTATAATAGCAGGCTTGTTAATTTTTTTCTCAGGCTCCTCGATGAATGAAAGATAACCCTCGTTGTTTTCGCTGACAAGATTTTCTTCTGTTTCTTCCTCGAAGTCGTGCTCGATTTCAACATTTTGAGTTATCTCGGAATTGTCGCCGTCAATAATACCCATTATCTCACTTAATATTTCGTCATCGCTCGGCATACTTGCCGTACCGTCATCGCCTGAGTCAATGGCATTTTTTATATCCTCAATATCCGTTGTGTCGATAATGTCGGCGGTATTATCCTCGTCAGTATTAGTGAGGTCGTTGTCATCAGTAGGCTCGACCTCTGATTTTCCTTTTATTTCATTTAGAATATCATCAATTTCATCATGTTCGTTCAATGTGTTATCCCCCTTTTTATACATTGTACCACATATTTTTACATTTTTCATTATAATTTTGAAAATTTAAAAATTAATTATATTATTGATTTAATATTGCCTTTATAGTAAAATGACAGTATAGTGCTTGACAAAACCACGGAGGCGACAAAATGGCAAAAACCATTCCAATGATTATTACAAATAATAACATTCTTGTTTGTGATATAGAAACAGGAGAGTTCATTCCTTTTAATATGAGCAAAATTAATCCTGTGCCGAACATTCCTTTTTATCACGAATTTGCCCAAAGGATTGCAGAGGGGCAGTATGAGTTTAAGGAGTTTATGAGGTCGCATTACGGAAAGAAGCTGTCAAAATTTATTTTTGCCATTATTGTTCCTGATGATACAACAAAGCTCGAGTCGATTTTTATAAATGAGTTTTTCGTCAATTCGGGCGCGTGCAAGGCTGTTGCCCAAATGCCGATGTCGCTTGCACTGTCAAAGGACGACGAAAAGTATATCTCTATCTCAAAGTCACAGCGCACCGTTATTCTTGAATATATAAAAAATCACGAGATAATAGTAAAGAAATGCTATGACATAAAAGACTATAACGCGAGCCAAATTATTGCTGATGCGAATATTATTCACATTGATGTTGAATATGATGATGTTCCGATTTATATTAACAACTTTGGTATGAATATGGATGATTTCTTTGAGGCAGGCGAAATTATCAGTCCAAAGAGCTTTATGAAGACTATCGCTAATGTTGATGTCGAAAAGCTATAATATTTAATAAAAACCAACACCCCTGTGAAAAATATTACAGGGGTGATTTTTATGAACAAAAATGAAAAGAAAAACAAATATATCAAAAAGAATGTAATTGACCTTAGAGGCTATATTACACCGAAAATGTCGAAGCTTGACGAAAACGGAAGCTACACGGGTATGACAAGAGCCACCTTTGAGGGCGAGGAGCTTGAGGAGCCTGTTCAGGACGCAGACGACCTATAAAAAATGCGAGGAAGTATCGGTTAATCCAATTCTTCCTCGCTTTATTCTACATATTATTCACTGCCTTATACGAAGCACCGAGCATAGATGCCTTATTGCCAAGCGTTGCACGCTTGATTTTAACATTTCTAAAGCTTTCCATAAGCCTTGACGGGAGGCGTTCGTTTATAGAATTAATAATATATTCCTCGTTCATTATTCCGCCACCGAGAATAATGAGAGGGGGGTTGAAGGTGTAAATAATGCTTATAAGCCCGATAATAATTTCGTCAATCCAAGAATCAACAGCCGACTTAATTTGTTCGTCACTATTCATTTTTGAAAAAATTTCAAACGAGTCGAGTGGGGTAGGAGAAATCTCATTGACTGCCCTGAGTAATGCAGAGGTTGATGCGTATTGCTCATAGCATCCGTTACCTCCACAGGTGCAAGCTTTTCCTCCTGCGTGAGTTATGATATGCCCCATTTCGCCTGCGCTGAATCCACTTCCCTTGAACACATCGCCGTTAAGGAAAATTGCACCGCCGATGCCTGTCCCATAGGTTAGACAGATAAAGCTGTCATAACCCTTGCCGGCACCGAAATGAGCCTCGCCGTATGCCGCAGAATTCACATCGTTTTCAACAACGGTTAAAATTCCCGTCTCTTTTTCAACGGCTTCCTTTAGCCTTGTGCCTGTATAATTCGGTATAGTGTCGGTAGCATAAACGATGACACCCGAGTGGCTATCGACCTGACCTGCAGTAGAAATTGCAATTTTGTCAATGTTAGTGTAATTTTTTGAAATATCTATAATTGTGTCAATAATATGCGCACCGCCGAGATGGGCGTTAGTCGGTGTTTTGTGAGCCCCTAAAATGTCAAAGCTCTCGTTTATGATGCCGTATTTTATGTCTGTTCCGCCTATATCAAGGGCTAAAATCCTCATTCTTCTCTCTCCAATGCTTTTACAAATCGCTTTGTAATATCCATAGGTCTTGTTATTGCCGTTCCGCATACTGCCGAAAAAGCGCCTGCCTTATATACATTGACAAGGTCGTCAGGCGACCATATTCCACCCTCTGCTATTATCGGTGTTGAAAGCCTTTTTCTATACTCTCTAATTAGCTCAAGGTCAGGCAATGCCCTGCCCTTTGTGTACGGTGTGTAGCCTGCCATAGTTGTTCCTATCAGGTCAAAGCCAAGCCCTTCGGCAAGCTCGCCCTCCTCGAAGCACGAGGTGTCTGCCATAAATAGCTGATTTGGATATTTTGCTCTAACCTCTGTGAAGAAATCCTTTAGCTCAACTCCGTTCGGTCTAACTCGCCTTGTGGCATCAAGCGCTATAATTTCACATTTGATTTCAACAAGTGCGTCAATTTCTTTCATAGTGGGAGTAATATACACATCGCTGTCAGGGTATTCCTCCTTGATGATACCAATAACGGGAAGGTCAACCTTTTCCTTTATAGCCTTAATATCAACAACGG
>CALZMC010000009.1 GCA_945788455.1 uncultured Clostridia bacterium | reverse complement strand
AGAGATGCCGTCATCAGGTCCTCTAAATAAGAAGAGAATTATTGAGGCTGTTAAGAACGGCGAGCTTGATGAAGAAATCCTAAATAAGAGAGTTGACACAGTTGTTGACCTTATTATTAAGTCAAAGCCTGCTCTTGAAAAGGAGCATACATTTGACAAGGAGGCTCATCATAAGATTGCTCAGGAAATCGCTGAGGGCTCAATGGTTCTTCTAAAGAACGATGACAGTATCCTACCTCTAAAGGCAGGTCAAAAGGTTGCTGTTATCGGCGAGATGGCAAAGGCACCTCGTTTCCAGGGCGCAGGCTCATCTGTTATCAACCCAACAATGCTGTCAAATGCTTATGACGAGCTTGAAAAGCTCGGCGTTGATATTACATACGCACAGGGCTACTATAAGTCAGCTCCTACAAAGAAGGATAAGAAGACAAGAAAGAGCGATGAGGCTCTTCTAAACGAGGCTTGCGAGGCTGCAAAGAATGCAGATGTTGCAGTTGTTTTCGTTGGCTTAACTGAGGAGTTTGAGGGCGAGGGCTATGATAGAGAGACTATCAATATGCCTGAAAACCATAATGCTCTTGTTGATGCAGTCGCTGCTGCTAATCCGAACACAGTAGTTGTTCTTGCAGGCGGTTCGGTAGTATTAATGCCATGGCTAAAGAATGTTAAGGGATTACTGAATTCAGGCTTAGGCGGTCAGGCAAGCGGTGGCGCTGTTGCAAACATTCTAACAGGTAAGGTTAACCCATCAGGTAAGACAAGCGAAACATATCCTACATCATTCGAGGTTAACCCAACATTCGGTAACTATCCGGGCGGTCCTGTTACAAGTGAACATAAGGAAAGTGTATTTATCGGTTACAGATACTATGATGCTGCTAACCTTGATGTTGTGTTCCCATTCGGCTACGGCCTATCATACACAACATTTGAATACAGCAATATCAAGCTTTCTGCTGATAAGATTAAGGATACAGACACAGTTGATGTAACATTCACAGTTAAAAACACAGGCGATGTTGACGGTGCAGAGGTTTGCGAGCTTTATGTTGCCGACAAGGAAAGCACAATTTACCGTCCTGTTAAGGAGCTTCGTGGCTTTAAGAAGGTATTTATTAAAGCAGGCGAAGAGGCTGATGTTACAATCACACTTGATAAGAGAGCATTCGCTTACTATAACGTTGAGCTTGGCGATTGGCATGTTGAAACAGGCGAGTTTGATATTCTTGTCGGTGCTTCAAGCCGTGATATTAGGCTAACTGCAACAATGACAGTTGAGTCAACAGTTGATGCAAAGGTTCCTGATTACAGAGCTACTGCTCCAAACTACTACAACAATGTTGCAAATATCACTCGTGAGGATTTTGCTGCTGTGTATGGCGAGCTTCCAAGCCCTGAAATTGATCCTAACAAGAAGATTGACCTTTACTGCTGTCTAAATGACGCACGTCACACAAAGTGGGGCGGCAGACTATGTGGCTTAATTGAAAAGATTATGTCAGGTATGGGCAGTGATGCAAACGGAGACGGCAAGATGCTTGCTGCTATGGCAACACAAATTCCTATTCGTAACTTTATTGCTATGAGTATGGGTGCGTTCTCTCCTGCTCAGGCTGAAGGTCTGTTGATGATGCTAAATGATGACGAGTCAAGCTTCGTTGGCTTTAGCAAGATTTTCTGGAGATTGGGTGCTACAATCGCAAAGCTACCAATGCTTTTAAGCTCTATCTAACATATAATTTACTGCTCGGCTTTGCCGAGCAGTTTTTTGTTGGTGTATGTTATTTTTACCAAAAGAACGGCAAAACTTCCACTATAATTTTAACTTTAAAGCGACTTTTATCGGTTGAAATATTACTAATTATAATATATAATATATTCTAATAAACAGATTAAGGAGAGTGCTTATGAAAAAGGTTGCAATCGTAATGGGTTCAGATAGCGATTTGCCTATCGTTACTCCTGCAATAAAGCAGTTAAAGGAGCTTGGAATTGAGTTTGAGGTTAGAGTAATTTCTGCTCATCGTACACCTGACGAGGCTCACGAATTTTCATCAAACGCAATTAAGAACGGCTTTGGTGTAATTATCGCAGCAGCAGGTATGGCTGCTCACTTAGGCGGTGTTTTGGCTGCTTCTACTACATTACCTGTTATTGGTATTCCCTGCTCATCAAAGGTGCTTGACGGTATGGATGCTATGCTTGCTACCGTTATGATGCCTCCGGGAATTCCTGTTGCTACCGTTGGTGTTAATGCAGCGAAGAATGCTGCTCTTCTTGCTGCCGAAATTATTGCTGTCGGCGATGATACACTAATGGATAAGCTGATAAAAATGAGAAAAGATATGGCACAGCAGGTTCGCGAAAAGGACGCTGCTATGCAAGAGAAGATTAAGGAGATATAACTATGGAAAAAAGCTTTAGCGATGCTTATGCAAAGGCAGGCGTAGATGTTACTGCCGGATATGAGTCTGTTGAACTCATCAAATCTCACGTTAAGAGAACTAATATTCCCGGTGTTCTTGGTGGAATTGGCGGATTTGGCGGTATGTTCGAGATACCTGCTAACGAATATAAAAATCCTGTTTTAGTATCGGGAACTGACGGCGTTGGCACAAAGATTAAGCTTGCATTCCTTATGGACAAGCACGATACTGTCGGTATTGACTGTGTTGCAATGTGCGTAAATGATGTTGCCTGCTCAGGTGCAAAGCCATTGTTCTTCTTAGACTATATCGCTTGCGGAAAGAATTATCCCGAAAAGATTGCACAAATTGTTGCAGGTGTTGCAGAGGGCTGTGTTCAGTCGGGCTGTGCGCTTGTCGGTGGCGAGACTGCAGAGCATCCCGGCCTAATGCCTGAGGAGGAATATGACCTTGCAGGCTTTACCGTAGGTATCGGCGAAAAGGATAAGCTCGTGTCAGGCGAGCATCTTGCTGACGGAAACGCACTTATTGCCGTTGCATCATCAGGTGTTCATTCAAACGGATTTTCTCTTGTAAGAAAGGTGTTTGATGTTAACGAAAAGACAATCGCAGTTCATTATGACGAGCTTGGTAAGACACTCGGCGAGGAGCTTATCACTCCTACAAGAATTTATGTTAAGCCCTTGCTTGCTCTTATGGATAGCGTTAGAGTTAATGCAATTTCTCATATTACAGGCGGTGGCTTTTATGAGAATGTTCCGAGAATGCTCAATGACGGCTTTACTGCCGTTATCGAAAAGGATAAGACCTTTAAGAAGCCTATCTTTGATTTAATCCAAAAGACAGGCAAAATTGATGAGCACGATATGTATAACACATTCAATATGGGCAACGGCTTGATTATTGCAGTTGATGCCGACAAGGCTGACGAGGCTGTTCGTATTCTTAATGCTAACGGCGAGCAGGCTCAAATTTGCGGCGAAATCAAGTCAGGCGAAAAGGGTGTTGAGCTGGTATGATGAATATAGCTGTATTCGTATCCGGTGGCGGAACAAATCTTCAGGCACTTATTGATGCCGAGTCAAGAGGCGAGATAAAGAACGGAAAAATCACATTCGTTCTCGCAAGTAACGAGAATGCTTACGCACTCGAAAGAGCAAAAAAAGCAGGTATCGAAAGCACTGTTGTTAACAGAAAATCATATTCCTCAAAGCAGGAGTATGACAAGGCTATACTTGATGTGCTAAAGGACAAGGATATTGATTTGATTGTTCTTGCAGGCTTTCTTTCAATTCTCGGCGAAGAGCTTGTTACAAAATATCGAAACAAGATAATTAATATTCATCCAAGTCTTATCCCTATGTTTTGTGGGGACGGCTTTTACGGAAAAAAGGTTCACACTGCAGTTTTGAACAGCGGTGTTAAGGTTACAGGTGCTACTGCTCATTTTGTTAACGAGATTACTGACGGCGGAGCAATTATTCTTCAAAAGGCAGTACCTGTCGAGCAGGGCGATAACGAGGACATTCTTCAGTACAGAGTTATGCGTCAGGCAGAGTGGGAGATTTTGCCAAAGGCTGTATCTCTTTTCTGTGAGGGCAGAATTAAGATTAACGGAAATAAAACAGAAATTATTTAGAGGTGTGCTATGGAAGTTGTATCACTATTAAACGAGCTTAATACAAATACTTATCCGGGACGCGGTATCGTTCTCGGAAAATCAAAGGATAACAAAAAGGCTGTTATTGCGTATTTTATTATGGGCAGAAGTGTAAACAGCCGAAACAGAATTTTTGAGCCGAACGACAGAGGCGGTATTCGCACAAAGGCTTTTGACGAGAGCAAAATGGAGGACCCAAGCCTTATTATTTACAATCCTGTTCTAAAGCTTGACGGAAAGACTATCGTTACAAACGGCGACCAGACCGATACAATCTATGATTTTATGCAGGAGGGACATTGTTATCGTCATGCTCTTTTAACTCGTGAGTTTGAGCCTGATGCTCCTAACTATACACCAAGAATTTCAGGTGTTGTAAAGCCAAACGGCGACTATGTTCTTTCTATTCTAAAGTCAAATATGGGCAAACCTCAATGCCTAAGATATTTCTTTGAGTATCCGGCAGAGGCAGGCTTAGGCCATTTCATTCACACCTATAAGTGTGACGGCGACCCTATTCCGTCATTCGAGGGCGAGCCTACTCCTGTTGAAATTGACGCAGCTGATATTGATGAGTTCACAGCTGACATTTGGAATAATCTAAATGAGGATAACAAGGTTTCGCTTTTCACTCGTTTTATCGACCTTGAAACAGGCGAGGAAGAGACAAGAATTATTAATAAGAACAAATAATAAATGGGTGACCGTAGCGTCACCCTAATATGCTATATAAGGAGAACGAAAATGAAGGTATTAGTTGTTGGCGGCGGCGGAAGAGAGCACGCACTAATCAGAAAAATAAAAGAGTCAAAAAAGGTTGACAGCATCGCCTGTTGTCCCGGTAACGGCGGAATTTCTTATGATGCGAAATGCTATAATGTATCAGCAACGGATATTGACGGCGTTGTTAATCTTGCAAAGGAGATTAAAGCCGATTTTGTAGTCGTTGCACCTGATGATCCGCTTGTTGCAGGTATGGTTGACGCATTAAATGACGCAGGCTTTAAGACATTCGGTCCAAGAGCAAATGCTGCCATTATCGAAGGCTCAAAGGTTTTTTCTAAGGATTTGATGGAAAAATATAATATTCCTACTGCAGAATATAAGGTTTTTGACAAGGCAGAGGACGTTATTGAATATATTAAAGAAAAGAATGAATTTCCAACAGTTATTAAGGCTGACGGTCTTGCACTCGGTAAGGGTGTAATAATTCCCGAAACACTTGAAGATGCTATTGACGGTGTTAAGGAAATTATGGAGGATAAGATTTTCGGCGCATCGGGTAATAATGTTGTTGTCGAGGAATTCTTAACAGGCCCTGAGGTTTCTGTTCTTGCTTTTACTGACGGCAAGTGTGTAAAGCCTATGGTATCTTCTATGGACCACAAGAGAGCATTAGACGGCGATAAGGGACTAAACACAGGCGGTATGGGTACAGTTTCTCCAAATCCGTATTATACTGACGATGTTGCAAGAGAATGTATGGAAAAGATATTCATCCCTACCATCGAGGCTATGAACAAAGAGGGCAGAACCTTTAAGGGTTGTCTTTATTTCGGCCTTATGATTACTCCAAAGGGACCGAAGGTTATCGAATATAACTGTCGCTTTGGCGACCCTGAAACACAGGTCGTTCTGCCAAGACTGAAGACTGATATTATGGATATTTTTGAGGCTATTAATAACGAAACATTAAGCGAGCTTGATATCGAGTGGAGCGATGAGGCTTGTACTTGTGTGATTATGGCATCGAAGGGCTATCCAAAGTCATATCCAAAGGGAATTGAGATAACAGGCCTGACAGACGGTCAGCTTGAGGGCGTTACGGTTTATCACGCAGGCACAGCCATTAAGGACGGCAAGCTTGTTACCTCAGGTGGCAGAGTTCTCGGTGTAACAGCACTTGGAAACAACTTACAGGATGCACTAAATAAATCTTATGATGCAGTAGAAAAAATCAATTTTGACGGAGCGCATTACAGAAAAGATATTGGAAAACGTGCATTAAATGCATAAAATTGAATAATTAATTAACAAATTCTAAAATTTTACAAATTGTTATTGACAATTATACTATTTGCAATTATACTAACAAGCGAATTAATTAAGTATTTTTAGAAGCAGAGGTTATATTATGGCAACTGTAAAGAAAAATAAAAAGAAAATGATTATTGCTATTTGTGCAGTTCTTGTTGTTGCAATAGCCGGCACCTCGGGTGTTGTCGTTGCACAAAAGAATAAAGGCAAGGAAGCGACTCTTTATACCATTTCTGCAGGCGATATATACGAGAAGGTATCGCTAACCGGCGATGTTACATCGGGTACTCGTAAGGATTACAAGGTTAGCTCTGTCGCTACTGTAAAAGAGGTTTTTGTTAAGGTCGGCGATAAGGTAAAGCAGGGAGATGTTCTTGCTACCTTTGATGTTTCCGATTTGGATGCTCAAATTTCATCACTCCAGGAAACATACAATGAAGCTCAGGCTGATTATAACAAGGCCGTAAAGGAGCAGAAAAGCGCACAGAATAAGTCAAAGACATTACAGACACAAATTTCTGCAATGGAAAAAACTGTAAAAAAGCTTGAAGAAAAGACAACTGTTCCGTCAACAGCAAAGCCTTCAACAAGACCTACAAGCAGTACAACAAGACGTACTACCACAACAAAAACTACAACTATAACAACAACAACTACAACTACAACAAAAAGAGTAACAACAACTCTTCCTCCATCGGCAAATCCTACTGAGGATTTAGCAAACCAAATTAAAGAGCTAAATGAAAAATTAACACAGATTACCGAGGATTTAGATACATTAACTAAGGCAGTAAAGGTTATTGCCGATACTGTATCACAGCTTGCAGGCTCGTTTAATCCTGACGAGATTGCAGACGAGGTTTTAGATAAACTTATTGACAGCGGTATATCGGCGGATGTTGCAAAGCAAATTGTTGAATCTATCGACTTTCAGGCTTTAGTTAAGTCAGTTTCCGAAACCGATGGGGCAAAGCTATCTTCGGCACAAATTCAGCTAATGTCATTACAGGCACAAAAGGCTGTATTTGACGCAAAGGCTGACCCAACTGTTGTAAATGCCCAAAAGAAAGCATTGAAGACATCAAAGCAGGCTCTCGATGTCTTAAAGGCACAGAGACAGAGTATGTCAGAGGGTTGGGTTGCTGCATTTGACGGCACAATTACTGCTGTTGATGTTACCCCCGGAGTGCAGACTACTCTTGTCTCTCCAGGTATTACACTTGAAAATCTTGACAGTATGGCTGTAACAGTCAGCCTTGGAGAATACGATTTACACAAGGTTAAATTAGGTATGACTGCAACTGTTACAACAGCATTCGGCAAGTATGAGGGCGAGGTCGTTTCAATCGCTCCGACAGCTACCGGTGGCGATGGCTCAAGCATTCTTGATAATGTTGGCTCAATGGCCGGCATAAGCGGTCTTTCAAGCCTGACAGCAAGCGGTGCGGGTGTTGATTGCGTTATCGCAATACCTGAGGTTGACGAGAATATTACTGTTGGCTTTGATGCCGATGTAGAAATTGTAACAGGCGAATACCACGATATTACGGTAGTTCCTATTGAGTCAATTAAGCTTGAAAAGACAGGCTCATACGTATATTTGTACAATCCTGAAGAAAAAACTGCTACAAAGACTTTGATTGAAACAGGTGCAGTATCCGATACTGCCTATGAGGTTAAGTCGGGAATCAACGTTGGAGACCAGATTATCGCTGCTCCTGCTGCTGATTATGAGGACGACACATTTAAGGTAAAGGTTATTACCAATAAAAAGTAGGGAGACTTTAGAGTGAATATAAGTGAAAGCTTGAAAATTGCTGTAAAGTGCATAAAAGCAAATTGGATGCGTAGCCTACTTACAATGCTTGGTATAATCATCGGTATTACATCGGTTATTATGATTATCGGCGCAGGTACGGGTGTTAGAGATTATATTGTTGGTCTTATTGAGGATATGGGCTCTAATGCGGTGCTTATCAGCGTTGACGCTACTTCTGCCACCGATAATGACTTTATTACCCTTAACGATGTAGAAAATATTAAGAGTAAGGTTAAGGGTGTTGACAGATGCTCGCCTATGCTTATGGGCTTCGGCAGAGCGACTATTGACAAAACTGCAACAGAGGCTACTGCAATGATTATCGGTGTAAACAGCGATGTTCAATTTGCTATGCCCGAGACTTGTACGTATGGCAGATTTTTTACTGATGAGGAATATCAGGCTAATGCTCCTGTTGCTATAATGGGCATATCTTCGGCGCAGGCTGCATTCGGATACGAGGACGTTACTAACGAATACGTTACTGTATCATCGAGCGGTAAGTCTATGAAAATAAGAATTTGCGGTGTTGCTAATATTGACGCAATGGCGAATACTGTCGGAGGCTCATCGAATATGGCAAGTATGCTTTCTGCCGGAACCGATCAGGTCATAATTGCATTGTTTATGCCTTGTACTACATTAACGCAGATTACAGGTGCAGATGCTCAGCTTGGAAGTGTATTTGTAATTGCTGAGGAAGGCTATGATTATGACGCAGTCGGAAACGCAGCCGTCAACTATTTGAAATCTGCACACGGCAATTATTCGAATAAAATGTACACAGCACAGAATATGGCAACGTATGTTGAAATCGTAAATATTATTATGTCTGTATTAACAATCTTTATTGCAGGCGTAGGTGCCATTTCTCTGATTGTCGGCGGTATCGGTGTAATGAACATTATGCTCGTATCGGTAACCGAGCGAACGAGAGAAATCGGTATTCGAAAATCACTTGGCGCTAAGACAAAAATTATTACGCTTCAATTTTTGACAGAGTCGATAATTCTTTGCTTAATCGGTGGTATTATAGGTGTTTCGATTGGTATAGCAGGAGCGTTTGCGGCTTGCTCGGTAATTGATATTAAGCCTAATATTACTTGGTGGCTGATAGCACTTGCGCTGTTGTTCTCAAGTGGCGTAGGCTTGTTCTTCGGTATCTATCCGGCAAGAAAAGCAGCCCAAATGAGCCCTATTGACGCACTTCGAAGCGAATAATTAATATAAAATAAATCATAACTGAAAGGACTGAATTCAAATTGAATTCAGTCCTTTTCTTATTATATATTATCAATATTTTATTTGCCTGCTATTTCTTTAATGATATTTTCCATTTCGTCCATTTTCTTTTCCATATCGCGAACAAGTGCAAATTGATTTCTCGCTCTAACAAGATTATGCTCGGGATAGCCTGTCTTGAAATAAACGTCTCCGTTAAGATAATCTGTCAAAAATCTCATACCGCATTCAAAGGTCATAAGCTTCGCGCTAAAGGCAAGATTGTCTGTTTCGGCA
>CALZMC010000008.1 GCA_945788455.1 uncultured Clostridia bacterium | reverse complement strand
GGGTTGGAATCGACTCTGACGCAGTTCTTAAACCGGTTGGGTCAATGCTTGTTACAGATGCAGGAATGCTTAGAGTCTTAATTCTCGGACAGCCCTGAAATACTCTTGAGCCGATAGACTCAAGTGTTTCGGGAAGCTGAACATTTACGATATTAATTAAGCCTGCAAAAAGATTATTACCGAGCCTTGTGATGCCGTTCTCGATAACAACACTTTCAATTACTTTACCATTGGTGTCATAGCCCTTTTGCACAAACGGAGACAAATCATAGTCGTCAGTTTCGCCTTTACCTGAAATAGTCAGCTTTTTTTCGGCTGTAACATACGTTGCAGTAATGCCGGGACTCAGCTCAAATGTTTCATCTGCTAATGCTGTTGAGCTAAAGCAAAAAACAGATGTCGCAATAATCACAAGCGACAAAATCAATGATAATGTTTTTTTCATTATTATTACCCCTTTACTTTTATTATTTATATTATAACAGAAAAAGACCGAGTAGGCAATACCCCACTCGGTCATAAATTATAAGTATTATCCTCTTTTTTCGGCAAGAGCCTTTGTGATTTCGTTTTTCTTCTCGCCGACAATATCATACTTAATCATCGGTACGATTGAAAGAAGTGCAAGGATACCCGGCATTGCTGTATAAGCGAAGAATACAATATCCTTTGTCTTTGTTGTGAATGCCGCACCGCTGACGCCTGCTGTAATATCAGCAAGTGTGTTGCCGTAGCCTGAAACCTGAACGAACACAAGACCGAGCGCAGTACCCAGAGCAAGACAAACCTTAATAGTAAGTGTTAGGATTGAATAAGCAGCGCCCTCCATTCTCTTTCCTGTTTTGTACTCATAATAGTCAACACAGTCTGCCGTCATAATCATAGGCATTAGAGTAACTGCACCAAACTGCAAGCCGATTAAAAACAGAGATGCGTAGAACAGAATTGTCAATACCATATTCTGTGGGCTTTGGAACCAGAAATGGCCGATTACAAATGAGAAAATTGATGCCGCAAAGCCATATACCGAAAGAAGAATATATGCCTTCTTTTCGTCAAGCTTTTTTATTAATAACGGACAAATAGCCATACTTATCATTGAGCCGACAGCAGTAACGATACCGAGAACTGCAACAAGATTTTGTGAGCCTAAAAGAACGTTAGCCGCCTGAACCTGAATACCCATAGCCATTTGGCGTCCGAAGCCGAGGAAATATGACACGATAACAAGCATAAACGGCTTGTTGTCCTTTAGTGCCATAACCATATCCTTAGCTGTAACCTTTTCGTTTGACTGTGTTACAACTCTTTCCTTATTAATCAAAGGAATAAGAGCGAACAATACACAGCCGAGAACGGCAGTTAATACAGCAACCCAAAAATATTCCGATGCAATCATAGGAACATCGGTCTCGCCCTTTTTAACGAATACCTTTGAGCCGTTTGGAATGATAAGACAAACGATTGGAACGATAACAACACAGGCAGAAAATCCAACCTGCTTAAATGTGTTTGAGATAGAAACAACGTTCGTTCTCTCGGTTGGGTTCGGTGTCAGCGCAGCGGCGATACCCTGTGACGGAACATCGCCCATTGTCATAGCAATAGACCAAATCAGATATGTAACAAAAATCCATACATAAGTCGCCATACTGTTCGACTTGAACGGAACATCAATAAACACAACTGCACTCATAATGAGCAGAGGAATTATCGAATAAATAATCATCGACTTAAACTTACCAAGCTTGCTCTTTGACTTATCTACCAGATTTCCGACAACAGGGTCGGCAACTGCAGATACAATCTTTGCAACCAAAATAAGAATACCTACAACGGCAATATCGGCACCGAGAATAGATGCGTCAAATTCTGCCTGATATGAATTCAAAAGACCGACAATAGCCTGAAAGCCGAAAAGGCCAAGCGAATATGCGGCAATTTCTTTAAAATTCATATACTTTTTTGTGCTTAAATTTTCCATACATTACCTCCGAAAAAGCAAGTGAAAAAAGGCGAAAATGCAAAAACATCTTCGCCTCATATAATTAAATTAATCCTTAAATACCTCGTTGAATAGGTCGATGTCAGCCATCTTCATAACAAGTGAGAACAGCTCTGAGCCCTTAACAGGCAGAAGTCTGTTGAATGCTGACATAGCGTGAGCATCAAGGCCGTGAACCATCATAGGTCTCTTATGCTCGATACCGAACATAATCATCTTAACCATACGGTCACAATCGGTTGAAATCATATCCATAACCTTTTGGCCCTTACCGCCGTCATTCTTTTGGTCACGGAAGATATCTGTCTTAGTAAAGCCCGGGCATAC
The DNA here is from genome assembly GCA_945788455.1 of uncultured Clostridia bacterium. Classification (GTDB taxonomy): domain Bacteria; phylum Bacillota; class Clostridia; order Oscillospirales; family Acutalibacteraceae; genus Eubacterium_R. The sequence goes on along the minus strand of CALZMC010000008.1, from coordinate 7,476 downwards.
AAGACCGACATACATCTTTCCCTTAAACTCAACACGAAGTGCCTCGGTAAAGCCCTTTAGTGCTGCCTTTGATGCGCTGTACATTGATGTTCCTGCAAGTGTCATTAGTGCTGCTGATGAGTCAACATTGATGATAGCAGGATCATTCTGCTCAAGAAGAAGCGGTAAAAATGTCTTTACACCATATACGCAGGAATAGAAATTGATGTTCATAGCTCTCTCAATTTCCTCGTATGAGTATCTGTCAAATCTCTTGAACTTAGGAAGAATACCTGCATTGTTGATTAAAACAGATGGTCTCTTTCCTGCCTCGGTAATCTCTTTCGCGAATGACTCCCAAGCCTCCTTGTCCGATACGTCAAAGAGCTTGTAGGAAAACTGCTGTGCATAGTCAGGGCCAAGCTCCTCAATAAACTTTAGCATTTTAGTCTCTGACCTTGCAACGCCGATAACCTCACAGCCGTGATTTTTAATTAGTGATGCAGCGATACCTGCGCCCATACCACCTGATGCGCCTGTAACGATAACTGTTTTTCCGTCAATCCAATTAGGATTGCAAAATCTACAATCGCTCATTTATAAATCCCCCTACGATTTTATATTAATATACACATACATTATACAATAGATGCTTTGTCGTTGCAATAATTTTATTGTAATTTGTTATAATTTTATCATATCGGCTCGTGACAAAAAAGGACTCGCTCGTGCGAGCAAGTCCTTTTGTTTAAATAATTATATTTTTATTTGCTTAGATATAAGCCGGAGGTGTTGATATTTGTGTTGTCAACATACCAGCTATTTCCGATTTCAACAACGAAAAGCTCCTGAGTAGCAACTACTGTTCCGTCCTCAAGTGTAACATCAACAACTGCCTTCGCAACATTTGTGATAGCATCGCTGTTGTCAAGCTTTTCATAAGCGCTAATCATATCTGATTTAGGAGTATTCTTCTCCTCGTCAACGAGACCGAAGCTGTCAGCCTTTGCCTCGCCTGACTCAGCAACCGGCTTAATTCTTAAAGCATAATCTTCAACATAAGCCTTAACCTCATCAGCAGATAGCTCGTTGCACTCCTTAACTGTGCAGGTAAACTTGTAGTCCTTACCGAACATAGTTTGATATATGCCTGTTGTCTCCTCTTGGATAACAGTTTCGTTATCCTGAGCGAGCTTCTTTTCTGTACCTGTCAAAGATTTTCCGTATGTGTCAACATTCGACTCGAATACACCAAACATAAACTCGGTATCCATATAGTCATCGCCGAACACAGTCTTTCTAACCTCACGAAGCTTTGAAAAATACTTGTCGAATACTGAATCGTAATCGTCATAGCCATAAGTATTAATCAGCTCAACGTAGTAATCATACATTGTGCTGTAAACCTTATCAACAGCCTCAATTTCTTCTGCCTTACCTGTTCCGACAAATTCTGCCTGCTCGACCTCATCGTTTACATAAGGAGCCATATAAGCATTTTTGATGAAATCGCCGTATTTCATATTCTTCGAAACAAGTGTGTTCTTATATGCATTGTAGCCATCGCCTGTTTGAACGATAGTGTCTGTATAAAATTTTGCAACCTTTTCGGGAGCAAATGCAGTATATCTTGAGGTGAAAGCAAAAATTGTTAATCCAACAAGGATTGCACCAACTAAAACGCAGGATATAATAGCATACGCAGTAGCATTAAAGCCTTTTTTCTCTTTTGTTTGAGCCATTTACTTTCCCTCCTTACTCTGCAATTTGGTCAACGCTGTCATTACCGTCAGCATCGCTGTCGTCTGCATCATCATCAGCTAACTCGGCAGCTCTTCTCTTTGATAGCTCTGCAGTAATCTTATCCTTCTTCTCGCCAACCATATCATAGAACAGGATTGGAACGAACTGAAGAAGAACGAAGATTGCAGGAATAATTGTATAAATAGCAAGGAACTTCATCAATACCTCGTCAGTCTGGTCAGCGTATGCGATATTCGCACTCTGTGAGAACTGATAGCCACTCCACTTGTAAACGAGCATAGGTGCAAGCCACTTTGTTCCTGCAGATGCAATCTTTGAGAACAGACCGTAGCCTGCATAAGCAAGTCCCTCTTGTCTCTTGCCGGTCTTGTATTCCATTTCGTCAATGCAGTCGGCAATCATAATGTTAGGTGTAACATTTGTATTACCGTGCTGAATTCCACAGAAGAAGTTTAGAATTAAGAACGGAATAACAAGTGTGCTGTTAAATCCAATACCCTTCGACAGTAGGAATAGGATAGCCATAGCAGATGCACCGTAAATACAGAACATAATATATGTCTTCTTTGTCGAGAATTTCTTTAGAACAAGGTTTACAAGCAGGGTACCTACGGCTGTACCGATACCCATAGGAAGCATCAGCGCAAGCTTTAGTCCCTTTGAGCCAAGCAGATATACAGCGATATAAAGTGATACTGTACCGTAAACACCACGACCAAAGCCAAATAGCTTTGTCAATGAAACCATAAGCAGATTTTTGTTTGTAAATACAAGCTTGATTGACTCAAGTAGAGAAACCTTATCTGCTGTGTAAGGAACGCGCTCCTTGTTGTTTGCAAAGAAAATCATAACAAAAATCATCATTCCAAGCGCACAAACAGCAGTTGAAATGATAAGGTCAAGTCCCTGTCCCTCAGCATTCTTATACTGTTGATTTCCCATTAGTGCCTTCATAATTACAGGCACAACAATGATGACAACCTGACCGCCTGACTGACCTACCGAACGTAGGAAGGATGCGATTGAAATAGCACTCGAACGTTCCTTTGGATTTGGCGAGCATAGCGCACCAAAGCAGTTTGACGGAGACTCAACTGCACACGAAATTGCAGTATAAAGTGCATAAATTACAAACATCCAAATTGTTGCAATAGTGAATGAGCTTGTGTTTGGAGCAATGAATACAAGCATAGAAATAAGTGCAAGCGGAATTGCACCAAAGCCTACCCAAGGCTTAACCTTTCCAAGCTTTGTTCTTGTTCTGTCAACAAGCATACCGATAACAAGCTCGCATACCGCACCGATAATTCCGGCAAATCCGAATACGGATGATACAGTTGTTGCAAGCTGAGCAGAGTCAAAGCCTTGACCCTTGAACGCGAAGTCAGCAAAGAATGTCATTGTATAGTCGGGCATCCAACCGGTTAACAGGGCAACACCGAATAGACCGATACCGAATGTAGCAATCTCTGATGGCTTCATATACTTCTTTTCTGCTGTGCCGACAGCAGTGGTCTTATGAACAGCCATAACAAACCTCTCCTTTTTAATAATATATTCAATCAATTATAACATTAATTTAACATAAATACAACATACATTTTACCTCATAAAATTGCTAATATATATAAAATTCATATTAATTATCGAAAATTTGCAACAAAAAAAGAGGAGTCTTTCGACTCCTCTGATTTTTAAAATTTCTGTATTTAATTATACAGTAGCTGCGTTAGCAACGTTGTTTAGGATAGAACCAACAGTGATTGTGCAACCAGCCTTTAGGTCGTCATCAGCAGGACCGAAGTCAGAGCCGATACCGGCCTTAACCTCTTCAGCTGTCTTACCAACTGTCCAAGCCTCAAGATGAGCAGCCTGCTCATACCATTCCTTGCCGATTGGAGAAGCACCCTTCATGTTGTAGTCTTCCTTTAGCTCCTTCTTTGTGATGTAAGCACCCTTCTCAACTGTGAACTTGCCATCAGCGATTGAGCACTTAGCCTGTGAAGCATCAACAATACATGATGTAATCTTACCGTCAGCATCTAATGTAACTGCTGCATAGTTTGAATCGTACTGTAGGTTTGTCTCGTTGCTCTCATAGTACTTTTCAGTAGCAACTGATAGTTTTAGAGTATCAGTAGCCTTAGCACCGCAATCTGTTGCAGAAGCGATAGCCTTCTCAACAACAGCAGCAAAGCCTGAAGCGTGAATTGTGCAACCTGCCTTTAGGTCAGCGTCAACAGGATAACCGTCCTCGCCGATACCGGCCTTAACCTCTTCAGCAGTCTTTCCAACAGCCCATGATTCGAAAGCAGCAACCTGCTCGTACCATTCCTTGCCGATTGGAGAAACGCCCTTCATACCATAGTCCTCAAGCTTTTGTAGCTTTGTTCTTAGGTCAGCAACGTTACCGTTATCCTTTGTTAGATCAGGCTTTGTTTGAGCCTCGTCAATCTTAACAGAGATAATCTTTCCGTCATCGCCAACAAGAACTGCAGCTGCAACTGAGTCAATCTCAAGAGCTGTTTCTGACTTGTTGTACTCGTCATCCTTAATCTCGCTGATAACAGCAAGACCTGTCTTAGCTGTGTCGCCCTTTGCGCCGCCATTGCTGCAAGCAGCGAATGATACAGCAAGTACAGATGCAAGACCAACAGCAAGAATCTTCTTCATTTTTGTCATAAGTCTTTTCTCCTTACATAATTTTAGTACCTTAATAATATACGAAAACTTTTAGATTGTCAATATTTTAACGAAATATTATTTCACAAATATTCGTTATTATTCATTGGGTTATTAAAAATTAGTATGTCTTAATAATGTTTCTTGGGCATTTTTCTGCACAAAGACCGCATTCGGTACACTTTGAATAATCAATCTTTGCAACATTATTTTCAAGAACAATAGCACCTGACGGACAATTCTTTTCACATATTCCGCAGGCGATACAACCTGCTGTGCAGGCATTCATAACAGGCTTGCCCTTAACTAAATTTGAACACTGAACGCGATATGTACTCTTCGCAGGAACAAACTCGATAAGGTCGTGCGGACACATCTTTATACACTTTCCGCAAGCGATACACAGACTTTGGTCAACGACGGCCTTCTTGTCAATAATTCTTATAGCTCTGACAGGGCATACCTTTGCGCAGGAGCCGTAGCCGAGACAACCGAACTTGCAGGCATAAGGGCTTGAGCCGGGCATCTTTGCGGCATAAACACAACTATCAACACCGAAATAGTTGTAGTCATCCGTTCTCTTGTCACAGGTGCCGTCACACTTTACATACGCAACCTTGCGCTCAAGCTCCTCGGCCTCCTGTCCCATAATTTCTGCAATTTTATCTGCAACGCTCTTTCCACCGACAGGACAGGCATTCACGGGAGCATTACCCTGTGCGATAGCCTTTGCAAGAGCATCACAGCCTGCAAAACCGCAACCGCCGCAGTTACTGCCGGGAAGCTGTTCTCTTACAGCAACCTCTTTTTCGTCAACATCAACGTGAAAGATTTTTTCAGCTATGCTTAATACTATACCTATTATAATACTAATTGCACAAACAGTTGCTACTGCAATAATAATTTCTTTAATATCCATTATGTAGCATCCTCCTATGCAAACATTGTAAAGCCGTTAAACGCAATAGACATCAGGCAAGCAGTCAGTAATACTGCGGGAGTACCTGCAAATGATTTTGGAAAATCATTATTTTCTGTCTTTTCTCTAACACCTGCCATAATGATAATAGCGATGCAAAAGCCTACTGCTGTGCCAAATCCTGTTACAACACTTGTTATGAAATCGTTGCTGTTTTGTACGTTTGTCAAAGCAACACCCAAAACTGCACAGTTAGTTGTAATCAACGGCAAATATACACCGAGGCTCTTATAAAGAGCAGGAGATACCTTCTTCAAAAACAGCTCAACAAGTTGAACAAGAAACGCGATAACTGCGATAAATACGATTGTTTTTAGATATGTTAGATTTAACTTTTCCAATACAAAGGTATATAGCAGACTCGCTACTGCTGAGGATAGAGTGATAACAAAAATTACTGCGCCACCCATACCTGCGGCAGTTTTTACATTCTTCGATACGCCGATAAACGGACAAATGCCAAGGAACTGACTCAATACAACGTTATTGATAAGAGCAGTTGTAATAAGAACTAAAAATAATGTCTTAATCATTGTTCTCTACCTCCTTAGCCTCATCTTTAGCAGACGGACAATTCTTGCAATCGCCGTTGCAGGTAGCCTCGCCCTTTACGTGTCTGTTTGCACCCTTTAGCTTCAGCTTGTTTTGAATAGCACAAAGAATAGCCAAAACGAAGAATGCACCCGGAGCCATTACGAAGATTGATACAGGCTCATAAGCCTCAGGCATAATCTGCTTTCCAAACAGAGTGCCTGCACCGATTAGCTCTCTTACAGCACCGATAATTGTCAGCGCGATTGTAAAGCCGAGACCGATACCGATACCGTCAAAAATTGAAAGTAGAGGATTATTCTTCGATGCGTATTGCTCTGCTCTGCCGAGAATAATGCAGTTTACAACAATAAGAGGAATATAAATTCCAAGACTGCTGTAAAGTGATGTAACATACGCGTGCATCAGCATTTCTACGATTGTTACGAACGAAGCAATAATAATGATATAAACAGGAACTCTTACTGCGTTTGGAATAACCTTGCGAAGAAGAGAAATAATCAGGTTTGACATAATCAGAACTGCCATTGTGGCAAGTCCCATACCGACACCGTTCTTTGCACTTGTAGTAACAGCAAGTGTAGGACACATACCGAGCATAAGAACAAGAACAGGATTTTCCTTAACGATACCGTTATAAAGTCTTTCAAAAATCTTTTTCATCTATTCTCACGCTCCCTTCACGATGTTGTAATATTTAATAGCTCCGTTAACAGCAGTTGTAACAGCATTAGTTGTGATAGTTGCAGATGCGATTTGGTCAATCTCATTATTGTCTGCATTAGCACCTGACAAAACAAATGTAACATCCTTATCGGCACTCATACCAACGAATTTTTGAGCGAACTCATCGCTTGTGCATTGACCACCGAGAGCCTTTGTCTCGTTACATACGATTGTTGCAAAGCCCTTAATAATTCCGTCATTACCGATACCGAGTGCGATTTGTAAATCTCCGTCATAGCCGTTATGAGCTGTTGACACGATAATATAGCCATCGCCTGTTGACTTAATTTCGTTGACGGTAAAATCCTCATCAACACTTAGATTAGGTAGCTCAACGTCTGTTAAAGCCTCTAAGTCAACACCGGGATATGCCTTTTCCATCGGGTCCTTTTCCTCTGCAGCCTGAATTCCGCCTGCAAAGTTTTCCTGATAGAATATGATAGCGGCATTAACTGCCTCTGTTACTGCGTTTGTTGTAATAGTTGCACCGCTGATAGCATCAATTTGGTTATCGGCAGTAGCACCTGTCTTTGTGTATTCAAGTGTTGAGGCAGGCTTTCCTGCGAACTGATTTTTAAATTCAGGCTCTGTACACTTTGAGCCAAGACCTGCAGTTTCGCTGTTTGAAACAATATCAACACCTGTCAAAACGCCGTCCTTTGTGATACCGACAGCAACCTGAATGTCTCCGCCGTAACCACTTGGAGAAACAGAAGCGATAACATATCCAACAGTTTCGCCCGAAGCGTCATTTACGGCAAGAACATCCTTAGCATAACAACCGTCAAAGCCTG
>CALZMC010000007.1 GCA_945788455.1 uncultured Clostridia bacterium | reverse complement strand
GCTGATTACGGACTTGTAAGAGCCTTTGTCAGAGGCGCAAAGCAGATGAAAAACCGTCTTGCGTCATCAACATCACTTTTTGCATACAGCGAATTTTCTCTATATCGTTCGCGTGATGCGTTCGTTGTTGATAACGCGTCTCCCATTGAGGTTTTCTTTGACCTTAGACTCGATATAGTCAAGCTTGCGCTTGCGCAGTATTTCAGCCAGCTTGCATACGAGCTTGGCGAGGAGGAGCAACCGAGCGCAGAGATGCTTTCGGTTATGCTCAATGCATTGCATCTTTTGTGCAACAGCAGTAAGGATATTAGAATTATTAAGTGTGCCGTTGAGTTTAGACTGATGTCTCTCGGTGGCTATATGCCGAGTATTCTTGCCTGTGCAAATTGTGCTACATACGAAACCGACTTAATGTATTTTGACACCCTTGACGGTCAAATTTATTGTGAAAATTGCGGGAAGACAGGTGCAACCCCTTGCCCGAAAAATGTCATTACTGCGATTAGATTTATTTGTCTGACCGAGCCAAAAAAGATTTTTTCATTTTCACTCAGCGAGGATAACATAATGCTTTTATCCTCAATAAGCGAAAAATATATACTTTCCAATTTGCAACGAAATTTGCAAACCCTATCATTTTACAAAGGACTGCTTTAATGGACAAGAATTTTAAAACCCTGGAGCTTGATATAATTTTGCAAAGGCTTAGTGACGAATGCTCGTGTGACGATGCAAAGGAGCTTGCGCTGTCTCTAAATCCTACTAATGAGTTAAGCGAGGCAGAACTGCTTCTTCAACAGACAGAGGATGCCTTTTCACTCCTTGCTCGCTTTGGTGCGCCGTCATTTTCAGGCTTCAAAAACGTAAATAATTCACTTCATCGTGCAAAGGCAGGCGGTTCTCTCAACCCAAAGGAGCTGCTTGATGTCGCATATTGCCTAAGAGCTATGCGTCAGCTTGACGAGTGGCATAATCATTGCAGCGGTGTAAAAACAAGCCTTGATTTTTTCTTTGACGGTATTACTGTTAACAAGTATTTAGAAAACAAGATTTTAACCTGCATTATCAGCGAGGAGGAAATCGCCGATAAGGCGAGCGAGGCTCTTTCGGATATTCGCAGAAAAATCAGGTCAAAGGAAAGCTCAATCAGAGAACGACTTGACTCTATGATTCGCTCTACTCATTATCAGCCGTATCTTCAGGAGGCTATCGTTACACAGCGTAACGGTAGATTTGTTGTGCCTGTTAAGGCAGAGCATAGAGGCGCTGTGACAGGTATGGTTCACGATACATCATCAACGGGTGCTACTGTATTTATTGAGCCGTCATCTGTTGTTGAGCTAAACAATGATATAAAGGTGCTTCAGGGCAAGGAGAGAGATGAAATTATGCGTATTCTCTTTGAGCTATCTTCCGAGGCAGGCGAGTTTGCCGAGTCGGTTAAGCATTCGTATAATTGTGCCGTTATGCTGAATTTGATTTTTGCAAAGGCGCATCTTGCCTACAAAATGAAGGCATCAAAGCCACTACTTAACAACGAGGGCATTATTAATCTAAAAAAAGCAAGGCATCCGCTTATTGATAAAAATAAGGTTGTCCCTGTTGATATAACACTCGGCGAGGAATACGACACTCTTGTTATTACAGGTGCGAACACAGGCGGAAAAACCGTAACTCTAAAGACTCTCGGTCTCCTTTCTGCTATGGCTATGTGCGGTCTGTTAATTCCCGCAGGCGATATGTCAAGAATAGCCTTGTTCGACAAAATACTTGTCGATATCGGCGATGAGCAGAGTATTGCACAGTCGCTTTCAACATTCTCGTCACATATGGTTAATGTTATTGACATTATGTCAAAGGCAGACAGTAATTCGCTTGTCTTGATTGACGAGCTTGGCGCAGGTACAGACCCAATCGAAGGCTCTGCGCTTGCAGTATCTATTATTGAAAATTTAAGGTCAAAGGGTGCCGTTATTGCCACAACAACACACTATGCCGAGCTAAAGGCTTATGCACTCGATACAGCAGGCGTGACAAATGGCTGTTGTGAGTTTGACGTAGAAACTTTGCGACCTACATATAGGCTTCTTATCGGTGTTCCCGGCAGGTCAAACGCGTTCGCTATCAGCACTCATTTGGGAATGGACAAGTCTGTTATCGAAAATGCTATGAGCATTGTCGGAAATGAAAACCGTTCGTTTGAAGCTGTTCTTGAAAAGCTTGAGGTATCTCGACAAAAGCTTGAGGACGAGAGAAAAATTGCCGAGGAAATGACAGCCAAGGCGAAGAGAATTGAAGAAAAAGCACAGGAAGAAAAGGATAAGATTGAAACCCTAAAGAAGCGTGAGCTTGATAAGGCAAAGAGAGAGGCACAAAAGCTAATTGATGCCGCAAAGCGCAAGTCGAGTGAATTCTTGCTCGAGCTTGAAAAGCTAAAGCAGGAGCAAACCGACAGTAATGCAACTGAAATAGCCCGAAAAACAAGACGCGCAGTTAAGTCCCAAATGGGAGAAATGGACGACCTTATTAATCCGAGCGAGCTTGCTGAAAATTGGGATTATGACTATAAGCTTCCGCGTGCACCGAAGGTTAATGACAGCGTTATAATCAAAGGTGTAGGCGAGGGCGAGATTTTAGAAATCAGGGATAATAACATTCTTGTAAAATCAGGTCTCATAAAAACACGTGTAAAAATGAGCGATATTATGCTCCTTGAAAAAAAGAAAAAGCCTGCCCCTGCACAGCATAATGTCAGACGCACATCATCAAGAGCAGATGCTGATGTTAAGACAGAGCTTGATTTAAGAGGAAAGACTGTTGACGAGCTTTCGCTGTATATTGACAGATGTATCCTAAACAGTATTGATGAAATCCGCATTATTCACGGTAAGGGTACGGGAGCCTTGAGAAGTGCCGTTACCGATTATCTAAAAACTCATCCTAACATTTCGGAATTTAGATTAGGACGATACGGCGAGGGCGAAAACGGAGTAACTATCGCAAAGCTGAAATAATATTGGAGAGATTATGAAAAAATATCTTGAGGTTGGAAAAATAAATAATACTCACGGCGTAAAAGGCGAGCTGAAGCTAACCTTGTGGTGTGATGATATTGAATATCTAAAGCAGTTTAAAACCTTATATTTTGACGATAAGGGCGAAAAGGCAGTCGAGCTGTTGTCTGCAAGACCACAGAAAAATCTTGCTATTATCAGGCTTGACGGCATCGACACTATGGAAAAGGCAGAAAAGCTAAAGGGAAAGCTGTTATATTGCGACCGTGATGATGCGAAGATTGAGGAAGGCTCAAATTATATTGCCGACCTAATCGGCTGTTATGTTGTCGATATCGACACCGAGGAGGAATACGGTCAGGTCAAGGATGTGCTGAATTACGGCTCGTGCGATATTTATGACATCGAAAGCTGGGGAAAGCATACTCTTATCCCTGCAACTGACGATATTGTTAAGGAAATTAATGTAGAATACAAGGTTATTAGAATTAAGAAAATGAAGGGCTTGTTTGATGAGGATTGATATTTTAACTTTATTTACCGATATGTGTGACACGGTTATGAGTGAGTCGATTATCGGCAGAGCGCGAAAAAACGGCAAGGTTGAGATTAATTGTATTGATATTCGCGATTATTCTTATGACAAGCACAGACACGTTGACGACAAGCCGTACGGTGGCGGAATGGGTATGGTTATGGCACCTCAGCCGATTTTTGACTGCTATAACGATTTGTGTAATAAGATAGGAAAAAAGCCACATCTTATCTATCTAACCCCACAGGGAAAAACCTTAACGCAGGAAAGAGTAAAGGAGCTTGCAAGGCTCGATAATATCGCCTTGCTATGCGGTCACTATGAGGGTATTGACGAGCGCGTTATCGAGGAGCTTGAGCCTGAAGAAATCTCAATAGGAGATTATGTGCTGACAGGAGGCGAGCTTCCTGCACTTATCGTTGCTGATGCCGTATCGCGTATGCTTCCGGGTGTTCTCAGCGATGACGAATGCTTTACCGAGGAGAGCCACTACAATTCGCTTTTGGAGTATCCGCAGTACACTCATCCTGCGAGCTGGAACGGCAGGGACGTTCCCGAGGTTTTGCTGTCGGGACACCACGCGAATGTTGACAAATGGCGTAGAGAAAGGTCACTTGAACGCACATTTTATCGCCGTCCCGATATGCTGAAAAATGCCGAATTAACTCGCGAAGACAAGAAATTCTTGGAAAACTTAAAATCAGCCGAATAAATTATGTGTAATATGCACAAATATGTGCAAAATTCTTTATCTAAAATTAACAAGTCAAACGAACTTGATATTTATTTGTTGACCGATTTGATTTTAGTGATATAATAAGAGTAAAGATAAAATAAATAATTATGTATTTAGTATAATATTAATAATTGAGTGAGAGGTATTTGCTATGTTCGTAAAAGATGTAAAGGTTGAAAATCAAGTTGGTCTACACGCTCGTCCTGCTACTTTCTTTATCCAAAAGGCTAATGAGTTCAAGTCATCAATTTGGGTTGAAAAGGAAGAGAGAAGAGTTAACGCAAAGAGTCTTTTAGGCGTTCTTTCACTTGGCATTATGGGTGGAACCGACATCCGTATTATTGCTGACGGCTCTGATGAGGAGGCTGCTGTTGAGGGCCTTGTTGCTCTTGTAAAGTCAGGCTTTGCCGAGTAATACATTATAATAGTATTATATATACACCGTATTCATTTGAGTACGGTGTATTTTTTTGCTCATTTTCGATTATAAACAAATTATAAATTCTATTGACAAGTCATAACGAAATATGATATATAGAAGGTGTACTAACTGTACTAACAGTCATAGTACAGATAATACAAATTCTTATTGATAAGAAAGGAGTAGCTATGATTACGATAGATACAAGAAGCAGAGTGCCTATTTACACTCAGCTTGAAAAACAAATTGTTAAGCTGATTAATCTTGGTATTTATGAAATCGACAGTCCGTTGCCGTCCGTACGCAGTATGGCTTGTGAGCTTGGAATAAATCCTAATACTGTCGCAAAGGCATACAAGGGACTCGAACAGCAGGGCGTTATCTATACAGTAACAGGCAAGGGGATTTTTGTTAACTCAACCGATATGACGAAAATTCATAAGCTCGCTATTAAGACAGTAAAGAATGCCCTAATCGATGCAAGAAATTCCGGAATAGAAAAATCAACAATATCCGAAATAGTAAATAAAGTATGGGAGGGTGCTGACAATGATTCAAATTAAAAATGCAACAAAATGCTTTGGCGAAAAGAAAGCACTTGATAATATATCATTTAAGATAGATGACGGCTCCGTTTTCGGCTTGGTTGGCTCAAACGGTGCAGGTAAGAGTACACTTCTTCGTGTTCTTGCAGGAGTGTATAGCCTTGAGGACGGCGATGCTATTATCAATGGCGAAATTCCGTTTGAAAATAAAACTGTAAAGCAACAAACCGCGTTTGTATCCGACTTCCCTTATTTTGATGCAGGAGCAACACTTTCGAGTATGTCGTTCTTCTATAAGGAGCTGTATCCGACTTGGGATAAGGAAAGATTTGACAGACTGCGTCACACATTCCCAATCGACTCATTCCAAAAGATTTCGACTATGAGTAAGGGTATGCAAAGACAGGTTGCTATTATTCTTGCCTTGAGCTTTAACCCGCGAGTTATACTTTTTGATGAGATTTTTGACGGCCTTGACCCTGTTATTCGTGAGCTTGTTAAAAAAATACTTATTGAGTATGTTGACGAGACGAAGGCGACTAGTACAGACGGTGTGCGTGAATCAGACCGATTAAATTACATCTCACAACCTTCGTGAGCTTGAGGGCTTTTGTGACCATATCGGACTGCTACATAACGGCGGTATTCTAATGGAGCGTGATATTGACGGCGATGCTATCGGCTTGTATCGTTTGCAGTTTATTATGAGCGATGAGGATTACGAGTCGATTAAGAGTGAGCTTAATATCACAAAGGAAAACAGACAGGGCAAGATTATCGAGATTACAGTTAAGGGCGAGCAGGATAAGATTGAGGCTTTGATTAACAGTAAAAATCCTATCTATTTTGAAACTCTGCCGTTAACTCTTGAGGAGCTATTTATCAGTGAAATGGAGGTGGCTGGATATGACATCAACAGCTTCAAGTCATAAGAAATATACGTCTCTTGCTTTTAAAAGGGTATTTAAAAGCAGAATAGTAAATATGATTTTAGCACTCGGTGCGTCTATCGTTGCTGTAATTATTGCGATTAGTGCAACGATTGTTCAAAACAACTTTACCTATGCGCAGGCTAAAAAGGTTATCGGCGATACCGATATTACATTCGAGGCAATAGCAGTAGCTGTTATTCTAACAATTATTTCGGGATTTTTCAGCCTGTCTGTTGTGCCGAAAATGTTTAAGCAGATTTATAAAAAGCAGTCATGCGACAGCTACTTCTCTGTTCCTATCAAGCGTGAGGAATACTTTGTTGCAAACTATTTTTATGGCGTTTTAGTAAATGTATTATGCTTCGTTATTCCGCTTTTGATATACATCTTTTCGGCTTCTATTGCATCAAATAAGTATATAAATTATGTTTTTGAATATAAAATACTTATTCCTGTTGCTATTGATTTGCTGTTTGCGGTAATTGCAATTTATTCGGCATTTGTTATGTGCGCCGTGATTTCGGGCAAGCGTATTCAGTACCTGTTTTTAAGCCTTATTTGCCTAATCTGTACATCAACAACACTTGCGGGTATTGCAGTTAAGGTTAACTCGATTTGGGGACTGGAGTTAAATTTATCAACATTGAGCTCTATCAGCCCTGTCGAAAATGCTATTTCGGCTGTGCTTTCTCAAGAGAACATTCCGGCACAGGTTGTGATTTCAATTATTGAGATTGTCGGTATGTTTGTTGTCGGCTATATCGCATTTAAGAACAGAAAGGCAGAGGTGGCAGAAATGTCGCTGTCAGGCAAGATTGTGCCGTATATCCTTCTTGCCGTGCTTTCATCTGCTGCATTCTTTTACAGCGCAACAGGAAACGGCGTAATCGACCTTGTAGTTGGTTTGATTTTGGCTGTGCTGATTACAATGGTATTCTCTGCCGTGTTCTATAAAAAGCCTTTCACAAGGGAAACTGCTATCACAACTGCTTGTGTTTGCGGTGTATGTACAATTCTTTCGGTAGGCGTTATGCTTCCGATTTTTAACGGCTATGTAAAATATGTTCCCGATACCGATAAGATTGAAAGTGTAAAGGTGTCAACTCTTGATGAGAAAGAGAGCTATACAGGATTAGCAGGCTTATTTAACAGCGATATTTCTGATTTTGTGGATGGCGAAAGCATTACTTTAACGGATAAAGAAAATATCGAAAAGGTTGTTGCACTTCATAACAGAACTGTTGACAATGATGTTATTAAGGTTGCAAGAAAGAACAGTAACTCAATGCTTCGACTAATGCTGTTTCTCGGCGATGATTTATCAAATGATTATCAGATGAATGTTAGCTATAAGATTACTTATAAGCTAACTAACGGAATGACTGTTGAACGTAGCTATGATGCGCCTAATACGCTGATTGCAAAGCAATATTTTGATGTTCTTCAAACTGAGGAGGCATTGTCACAGCTATCTCCTTTCGATATTAAGAACGATAAGGTTTTAGCGTATGATTGCACAAATTATTTTCATAATGCCGAAAAGTATAATAATTATGATGTTTACTATGAACCTGATACCGTTGAGCTAAAGGGCTTTGATATTGATAAGTTCAATGAGGCTCTGATGAAGGATTATCTTGCAATGGAGCAAAACTTCTTTATGGACTCATTTGACCAATTCCAATCATCGCGCTTTGATAAAGAAGGTATTTATAACTACAACGAAAATGTTTGTGAGCTAAAAGTTTACTATGCAACAGATAAGATGACTGACGAAGAGCTTGCTAAATATAAAAAGATGTCAAAGTCTCAGTTAATGACGGCTATTGATGAGGATTGGGATGACAAAATTCCTGCCGAATCAACTTCGATTCCAATTTGTAAAAAAGAAACAAATACAATAAATTATCTGAATAGCTGCGGCGCAGGCATAAAGGTTCAGTAAAAGAAGTAAATCATAATCAAGAAAGGCTGACTCGTATGAGCCAGCCTTTTTGTTGCCGTTTATTATTATTCACTTTCTTGTGAACGTTTTTCTAAAATGTAGCTATGCACCTTATCGGCAAGCTCGCCGTGTAGCTTGAATTTTGTGCTGAACACGATTAGAGATAAAGTAATCAAAACAATAGGAACACCGAAGCAGATAACGCCGATGCCTGTCTTTGTGCCATCGCTGATTGCTCTTGTCGCACTTGTGATTTGCTCGTTATAGTTCATCAGTCCGAGACCGCCGAAAAGCACGATTGTTTGAATTGTGTATGCCATTTTTTGAAGAAAGCCCTTCATAGAGAAAGTGATGCTCTCGTTTCGCTCGCCTGTTTTGTATTCGCCGTAGTCAACTATATCGGCAAGGAATATAGTCTGTCCGACAAACATTGATGCAATACCGGTTGACGAAATGATATAAGAAATATTCAGCGCCATTGTTATTTTTAGGATAGGACCGAACAGTAGCATTAGCGCGTAGCCGATTATTGTTGCAACAAGCGAAATTTTATAAATCTTGTCCTTGCTAAACCATTTTGAAAGAATAGGAATAACAAGCAGACCTGCAACAGAGCCAACAGCACCGATAGTCGAAAACATACTTTGTGCAGTAGGCTTGCCGAGTGCGTCACTAAAATAATATACGGCAGTACCGCTTGTGAGATACCAGCCGGCATTAGAAAGCATTGCGAACACTATAAACACAATTAGCTGGTCGTTATGAGCGATAACAGAAAAAATCTTTTTTAGTGAAAACTTTGTATTATTGCCGTAAACAACGTGCTTTTCCTTTGTTACCGTAACACAAATGAATGAGAACAAAACGAGCAGAACTGCGCATATTCCCGCCCAACGCGAAAAACCCGATGCACTGTAACCCTTGTCGGTAGTCATACCGCTTGAAAGAAGCGGCAAAATAATAGGAGTTGCAATAGTGATTATGCCTTGTCCGAGACCGCTAAATGTTCTTGCAACGGTAGATACAAGATTTCTGTCCTTCGGGTCACTCGTAAAGCTCGGCACCATTGACCAATACGGAATGTCGGCCATTGTGTTTGTCATACCCCATAAAATGTACATAACACCGATATAGATGTATAGCTTTGTGCCACTCATACCGAAGCTTGTGAACAGTAGGAATAACACAACTGCGTTGCATACAGCACCGATAAGTATCCATGGTCTGTATTTGCCCATTTTTGTGCGAGTGCTGTCAACGATAGTTCCCATCATAGGGTCGTTAATTCCGTCCCATATTCTTGCGATAGGTGTAAGGAGCAGTAAAAATGCCTCCTTAAGCCCAAGCACACTTGACAGATAATGAATGATTGGATAGAACAGCTTGACTATTTCTTAAAAATGAGTAGAAAAGACCGTAGCTTAAATCAAGTCCGACTGCACCGATACCGTATCCAATCTTTTCGCCCCACGTGGTTTTGTAATCCTTCATAGTATTCTCCTGATATTTTTATTTCCCTGACTTATGTCAGGCTTTTTTTATTATATCATATTATTTTAAATTAAACAACAACCGAAAATGTATCTTCTGCTCTGTACAGAGCATAAAAGGTTACAATTTTGTTACAATTTCGATTGATAAAAAAATGTCCTTGACAAAGCCTGTACGCCTTATTATAATGTAGTAGAGGAAGA
>CALZMC010000006.1 GCA_945788455.1 uncultured Clostridia bacterium | reverse complement strand
ATATAATTATTTTATTTATAAATTTTTAGGACTTTTGATAATGGCAATCTGCATAAAAAATATTGATTTCAAGTGTAATTAGTGATAAAATATTGTCAATATATACAAAAATAAGGTGATTTTATGCTAAAGAAAAGAGGAGCAGGAGTTCTTCTTCACATTAGCTCAATGCCGTCATTGTACGGTGTCGGAGTTTTTGACAATAACATAAAGGAATTCATCGACTGTATTGCAGATATGGGATTTACATATTGGCAGGTTTTACCGTTCAATCCTGTCGATGACGCGAATTCTCCTTACTGCTCCCCATCTGCATTTGCAGGTAATTTTATGTTCATCAATCCCGAAGGATTACGAGATATGGGGCTTGTCAGTGACGAGGACGTTAAGACGAATATCTATAACGGCAGTCCCTATACCGCAGAATATGAATTTGCAAGAGAGCGCAGATTAGCTCTTCTCAAAAAGGCTTTTTTAAATATAAATGACGAGATTGCAAAGGAAATTAAAGCCTTTGAGCTTGACAACTCCTGGCTTACCGATTACAGCGTTTTTATGGCAGTTAAGGAAAGCGAAAATATGAAGCCTTGGTGGGAATGGAGTGATAATCACTCTCACTATTATGAGTGTATTAAGGATATTTATTCCTACGAGGAAAGCGCTGCCTTTTGGAAATTTGTTCAGTATATTTTCTATAAGCAATGGGCAGAAATAAAGGAATATGCGAATAACAAGGGTATTGCCGTAATCGGCGATATGCCTATCTATGTAGCTATGGACAGCGTTGACGTATGGTCAAATCTTCCTATGTTTTTGATTGATGAAAAAACGCTGAAGGTCGAAAAGGTTGCAGGAGTTCCGCCCGATTATTTCAGCGAGGACGGACAGCTTTGGGGCAATCCGATTTATGATTGGAAAGCTATGGAAAAGGATAACTTCAGCTGGTGGATTTCGCGTCTTTCTCACGCACTAAAAACGTATGATACCGTTAGAATTGACCATTTCAGAGCATTCGCGTCCTATTGGGAAATTCCTGCCGACTCCCCTACCGCAAAGGTCGGAGAATGGGTTGATGGACCAAAAATGAAGCTATTTAACAAGGTGTTTGAGGCATTCCCTGACGCACCTATTATCGCAGAGGATTTGGGTGTATTCGGCGAGGATGTTGTTAAACTCTTGGAGGACACAAAATTCCCGGGAATGAAGGTTGTACAGTTCGGCTTTGACCCCAACAGCGACTCATCTCATATGCCACATAACGCCGAAAAAAACAGCATAAATTATGTCGGCACTCACGACAACAACACACTTCTCGGCTGGCTTTGGGAGGCAAGTGAGAGTGAGAGAAAATTTGCACTCGACTATGTTGGATTTAACGGCGATAATTGGGGCGAGGGCGGATATCACAGTCAATCCTGCAGAAAAATCATTGAGGCTGTATGGAAAAGTGCATCAAATGTTGCAATTATTTCGTTACAGGATATGTGTGGATTCGGCAGCGATGCAAGAATGAATATCCCCGGTGTTCCTGAAAAGAACTGGCGATTTAGAACAACTATGGACACTATTATGAATATCGACAAGGATTATTTTAGGCATATTAACTCGCTATACAGAAGAATGTATCCTGCGTTTGAAAATAACGATAATTAATGTCTCGAGTATATAAAGTTAATACGAAACACAGAAAATCCCTATGATGCAAGCGCACCATAGGGATTTTTGCTTTATCAGTCGCAATCGCAATCAGTCGAGCATCCGCATCCTGAGGCATCGCGTGAGGCAGGGAAAAATTCATCAACAGGAAAATCAATATCCTGGAATGTTTCGCAAGGATTTGAGGTGTTGCAGCAGCACTCTCTTTCAGGAATACAATAGTCGTATGCAGGGATAAGAATTTGAGTATCTCGCTCCATTTGAACTATTGAAAACAGACCGAGTGTAACAAGAACTGCTTTCTTGCAATCGTCAAAATACAGGCTGTCATCTAATGAATTAATGATAGATTTCGGGAATGACGAACAGCAACAAACCTTACAGTCACAGCACTTGCAAATATCTGTTGAAAGGATAACAGGGTCAACTGCCTGAACCTTTGCTGACGGATTTGTATATTGAGGTGCAACAGGACAATCCGTCATTTCGCTTACAGAATTTGAAACAAATACCTTTACATCTCCGTCACTGCCGTATAAAATGCATCTCTTGTTAAATTGCGCAAAGCCGACAGCAACCTGAGGAGTTGTACAAGGAGCCGAATAAACATCAAAGCAAAGCTTAAAGTAGAATGTAATATCTACGCTGTAAAAGCCCCTGTTAAACGGAACCTCCTCAACATCAATGCTGACCTCCTCGATAGTAGCCTCTCTCGCTTTAACAGTAACGGCGTCATCAATCAGCTTTTGACTTTTTGTGCAAAATGTAACTCTTAAATCCTCCAAGCAGTCCTTGCTGACACAGCTGTCAAAAATTCGCTTTGTATCAATACAAACTGCATCCTTTATTCTTCTTTCACCTGTTTCGATAATTGGATTTTCAGGCATAAAAAAACTCCTTTCAAGGTATTGAAGTAAACTTCAGTACATTCTATGAAGGAGTTTTTTAAATGTTAATTAAATTTATAACATAATTATTTCATAAAGCAAAGCTTTAGCGCCTTTTGGTCAACCTTAAAGTTAACCTCGTTATAATCAAAGTTTTCGCCGTCACAGTTTCCTAACAACGGATTTCCGTCAGTTGACCAAATTCTGCCTGATTTCATATATCCCATATGAACAACACCCTTTTCTCCGTCAACAAGAGTGCCTGCAGAATACTTTGGAATTAAAGGCAACGCTTTAGAAAGTGCAAGACCGTCAAGCAATGTAAAATCAAGTATTCCGTCATCCAAAACAGAATTAGGTGCAGGACAAAATCCGCCACCGTAATAGCTTGCGTTACAGATAGCAAAAAGAGCATAATCCTTGTTTTCATCAGTCATTTGATACTCCTCGCCTGTCAGCGCATCTATGCAGGTAATATCGTATCCAATGCTGTAATGCAGTGGTTCGAGAATTACAGGAACAACCGCAAGGTTATACGCGTTATGACTAAGAAACGGTGCTTTTTCAGCCAACCTTCTTCCAATGGTTTCGACCTTTGTATCAAGACCGTAGCTCATAACATTAATACATTTTTCGCCGTTATAATCAATTAAATCAATCGGCTTAACATCGTATCTTAAATCGCCGTCAAACAGACCGAAGCTGTCTAATATTTTTTGAACATCAGGCTTTTTTGAGCCGTAAATCTTTTTTGCAAAATCGTTTCCCGTACCGAGAGGAAGAACCATCAACGGGGTATCGGTATGCGCAAGACCGTTTGCAATCTCGTGAACAGTACCGTCTCCTCCGCAGGACACGATTATACAGTCATCGCCGTATTCATTTGCGTATCGGCTTGCAATATCCTGTGCATCACCCTTACGCTTTGTTTCCTCAATAATCATTTCATCATCAATAAGACGAAATGTTGATTTTATGTATGAAAAAAGCTTCGTTTTCTTTTCGTCATTTCCCGCAATGGGATTTACAACAAAAACGTATTTCATATAGTGTTTATTTCTCCTCTTTAAGAAATTTACATTACTCTCGTTCCGCCGACAGGACGAACAATCAGCACGTGGCATGAGCCCTCGCCGAAAATACTGTCCATTGCAGTCTTGTATTCCTCAAGCTGTTCGTTTTTAACGAATGCCTGAATAGTACCTGCAAAGCCACCGCCGTGAACTCTAAAGCCCTTGCCTAAAAGCTCATCGCTGACGCATAGTGCAAGAGACAGCTTTTGCTCGGTTGGATTAGCAGGAGTATATACATTTTGGTTATACATAAATGATGATAAGCCCGACGCGGTAATCTGCTCAAGAAACAGGTCAAAATCATTTTTCTCAAGCGCATCAACAGCCGTATCAACTCTGTCATTTTCCTTATAAAAGTGCATAGCGCGAAGCAGTGCTCTATCGTTGATCTTATCCTTTAGGTCGGCAATATTTTTCTTGAAATCATCAAATTCAATTTCTCTTAAAACACTCTTGCCCATTGCCTTTGCAACAGACTCCATTTCGCCTCTGACAGCAGCATAATCGTCTGTTAAATCACTATGATTTCCGTGAGTGTCAACGATGCACAGGCTGTATCCCGAATTTGCAAAATCAAAACCGATTTTTTTAATTACAGGCTTTTCTACATCCTTAAAATCAATATTTACGAATGTGCCGACAGATGATGCCATTTGGTCAAGAAGGCCCGAAGGCTTACCGAAAAATACATTTTCACTATACTGTGAAGCCTGCGCAATCTCAACAGGGTCAATTTTTCCGTCATTAAAAAGATATGAAACGACATTACCTATTAATACCTCGAAGGCTGCCGATGACGAAAGACCTGAGCCACCCATTACTGAGCTGGTTGTACAAGCATCAAATCCGCCAATCTTGTAGCCAAGCTCGTCAAGTCTTGCAACAACACCCTTAATCATTGCAGACGACTTTCCAAAGCATTCCTTATCGGGAAGAAGATTGCTTATATCAACATTATTTAAGCCGTGTCCCTCTGACTTTTCGTTAATTTCAAGCTTGTCATTCTTTGCAACAACAGCGATAGCATCAAGATTGATAGACGCAGCCAAAACCTTACCGTTGTTATGGTCGGTATGATTTCCGCAAATCTCTGTTCTGCCGGGAGCACTAAGCACCATTGCATCTCTGTCATCGCCAAACATATCAATAAAGGTTTCAATAGTTCTTATGTAGCGAGGCTTCTGCTCCTCGACTGCTTTATCGCTGACATAGACAGCCTTTAGCTTTTCGTCCATTTCGCCATTCTTAATTTTTAAAATTAATTCGCTCGGTTTCATAGTGTTTCTCCTTATAAAACAATTTTATATTTTTCTTTTTCAGAATAAATGAGCAGGGTTTGATTCATTTGCTTTGATTTTATTCCATAAAAGACATTAAACATAATGCCCGAAATACCGGAAAATGCGACAATTATCATCAGCAATACAATAAACTGAACTGAAAACGGATTTAATATTGCAGAGCCGATTTTTGTATAAATAAACAGTCTCGGTGCAAATCCAAGCAAGCTCAACAGAATATAATAAAGAAAATCATATTTCATTGAGCCGTAATATTTCGATACCATTCCAAGAGGAATTGACGGAATCAATCTTGAAACAAACAGAACATAAGGGTTACCTGTGCCCTTAAACTGAATCCAATCCCTAACAAAATGAAGCTGTTTTATTCCGAGAATCATTCCTGTCCAGCCACCGCCGATAAATCCGCCCTCAAGGTACTTTACCGTAAAAAAGAACGATGTAAACAGAAGATTTAATAGTATCGCCTGTGACAACGGAAACACGATACCCGAAATAACACAAAGAAATCCCATAGGAATAGGAAGCTGACATTTTGCAATATAGAGAGCAAAGATACATATTATTATCTCAACATTAGAATCAAGCTGAACAATTGCATCATCAATGTTTTGTAGCCAACTAATCAATGTATCAAATCTTAATTCAAGCTTCGTATGATTATAGAGAATAACAGCCAAAAATGCCAATATTCCTGCCATAACCATAAATGTCACGGTAGATATTAAATTTGTTCTATGGCGCTTTTGCTGTTTCACAAATTCATCTCCAATAAAAAATTAAGTAATAAATTATAGAAAAACGATATTATCCTATTTCGTTATAGTTTCCTAAAAATTCAAATTCAGGTAGCTCGTCAGACAAGGCACAAATCAGGTCGATAGTCTCCTCATTTCTTACATTTCCCTGAACATCGGCATAAAAATAGTAGTTAAATGAGCCGTCCTCAACAGGTCTGCTTTCAAGCTTTGTAAGGTTTAGTCCCGACATAGAAAATCTGCCAAGCACTCTGTAAAGCGAGCCGGTCTTGTGAGCAAGTGAAAAAATCAAGGAAATCTTGTTAGCATCATCAGGAATAATAAGCTCCTTTGAAATTACAATAAATCTTGTTCTGTTGTTATTATTATTTTGGATATTTCGTTTAATTACATTTAGACCGTACTTTTTTGCCGCGTCAACAGAGCAAATAGCCGCAATATTGTTTTTATCGCTATCACTAACAAGCTTTGCGGCAGATGCAGTATTAGTGTAATTTATACCGGTAAAGTTAAAATTCTTCAAAAAGTTTTTGCATTGAGACAATGCCTGCGGATGAGAATACACATCGGTAATATCCTCATATTTTGTATCAGGCTTTGCACAAAGACAATGCTCTATCTTTAAATCGTATGCACCGACAACATAAAATCTGTATTTCATAATCAGGTCATACGACTCGTGAACAGAGCCGGCTGTTGAATTTTCAACAGGGATAATGCCGAATTTTGCTTCTCCCTTGTTTACTGCCTCAAAAACGTCCTCAAACTGCTTATGATAAAGCACGGGAGAGCTTGGAAACAGGGTGTTAGCCGTAATTCCACTGTATGCACCCTCGACTCCCTGACAGGCAACAGGCTCTCCCTCTGCCGAAAGTGAGCCACTAAAAAGTGAGCTGTTAATATTATCTCTAAGCTCCCTGCCTCCGCCTATAATCTTATGTTGAAGTGCTCTTGATGCGTCCATTGTTGCAGCGAAGATAGTCTTAATAATCTCGCCCTGCTCACCGCATTTTTCACACACGTTGTCAAGAATTTCCTGCTCTCTTTGTTCATTCAAAACAGGTATTCCATTTTTAACCTTATATTCTGCAACCTTCTTTGACACGCCCATTCTTCTCTGCAAAAGCGGAATGAGCTGACTGTCAATTTCGTCAATCTCGTTTCTTAAATCCTTTAAATCCATTAAAAAATGTCCTCTTACATCATTAAATCAAGTATTCCGAGTGCAACAGCTCCCTCAATGACACTAACTGCTCTTGGAACAATACAAGGGTCGTGACGACCTTTAATTACAAGTGTGTCGTCCTCCATAGTCTCAAGATTTACACTTCTTTGAGGCTTAGAAATTGACGGAGTCGGCTTAATGGCAACATTGACAATAATAGGTGCTCCGGTAGTCATACCGCCAAGAATGCCCCCGTTATTATTTGTAACAGTCTTAACCTCGCCGTCCTTTACGCAATACTCATCATTTGCATCAGAGCCGAGCATACCCGCAAAGCCAAAGCCCTCGCCGAACGAAACGCCCTTAACGGCAGGAACGCCGTACAAAATCTGTGCCAGCTTTCCCTCAACGGTGTCAAACATATTTCCGCCTACACCGACAGGCATACCGACAACGGCGCACTCAATCATACCGCCAATACTGTCTAAGTCCATTCTTGCATTCTCAACCTCTGCACGCATTTTTTCCTCGGCATCGGGATTGATAACAGCAAATGTCATTTTATTTAACCTTTCAAGTTGTTCGCTTGTAACATTATTTTTATCGAGCATATCGTCAAAGGCATTGCCGATTTGGGCAATATGCGCGCCGACAGTAATACTCTTTTCGGCTAAAATCTGCTTTGCAACAGCTCCTGCAAAAACGAGAGGAGCAGTAAGTCTTCCGCTAAAATGACCGCCACCTCGAATATCATTATTCGCATTATATTTAACATAAGCAGGATAATCGCTGTGAGAAGGTCTCGGCATAGCCAAAACATTCGAATAATCTCCGCTCTTTGTATTTGTATTTTCAATTATCATAGCAAGCGGAGCACCTGTTGTTGTACCGTTTAGCACACCCGAAAGAATATGAGGAATATCCTTTTCAAGTCTTGGTGTAGCCGTTTTATCCTTACCGGGAGCACGTCTTGACATATCCAAATAGATTTTGTCCATATCGAGCTTAACTCCTGCAGGCAGTCCGTCAATAACACAGCCGATAGCCTCGCCGTGACTTTCGCCGAATATTGATAATTTTATTTTCTCTCCGATATTAGAGGACATTTGCCTTACCTCCAAGCATATTGTAATCGTCAAAAAATGTTGGATAAGATTTGTTAATGCTTTGGGCATCATCAATTCTTACATCGCCGTCACAGAAAAGTCCTGCAACAGAAAATGCCATAACTATTCTGTGGTCATTATAGCCCTTTAGGTCAGCACCATGAGGCTTTGAGCCGTTTATAATCATACCGTCCTTCGTTTCGGTAACGTCAACACCCATAAGCTTTAGATTTGAAACAACGCTTTCAATTCTGTCGCTTTCCTTAAAGCGCAATCTTTCTGCACCCTTAATTGTTGTCTTTCCGTTTGAAAATGCGCCGAGAACAGCAATAATAGGGACTAAATCAGGTATATCGGTTGCATCAACAGTAGTGCCTGTCAGACTTGATTTCCTTGAAATAACATAATCCTTTCCGACTTCAACATCGGCACCGAAGCTCTTTAGCACGTCAACAATAGCCTTGTCGCCCTGCGTTGAATTCATATCAAGCCCTGACACCTTGACATCCCCGCCTATTGCACCTGCAACAAGAAAGAAAGCACTCTGTGACCAGTCGCCCTCGACAATATAGTCCTGCTTTTTAAATTCCTGTCCACCGTGAATTAGGTAGCCAAAATCAGTCTCGGTAATATTTACGCCAAAATCAGCCATAACCTTAACTGTCATATCAACATACGGCTTTGACTGAAGCGGTGTTTTTAATATAACGGCGCTGTCGCCCTCAACATTCGCGAGTGCCAACAGTAATCCTGTTATATACTGACTGCTGACATCTCCGTTAACCTCGTAGCTTCCGTTACGTAGCTGTCCATCAATAGTCATAGGCAGATAGCCGTTGCTGTCAACCTTAACATTATGCTTTGGAAGAATATCAAGATATTCGCCGATAGGTCTTTCAGGCAATCTGCCCTCGCCTATAAACGTTGCCCTTCTGCCGAGCGAAGCAACAACAGGTATCATAAAACGCAGAGTCGAACCGCTTTCGATACAGTTCATAACATCTTCATTATTCTTTAGAGCATCAATAACACCGACAGTCGCTCTCATATCATTCGAGTCAATGATAGGGCTGACGCTCCCCCCGCCTGCAAGATAAGAGCAAATCAGCGCCCTGTGAGCTGCCGATTTTGACGGTGGAATAGTAACATTGCCGTTTAGTATTGAGTTTTTTATCTCAACAATACTCATTATTATACTCCGAAAATCTTCTTTATATCTTCATTTTCAACAGGCTTAATAAAGCTGTCGCCGATGCTGTTTAGCATAGCGAATTTTATACCACTGCCTGTTCTTTTTTTGTCTGCACTCATAGCACCGACAATTTCACTAATGCTATGCGTGTCCTCAATTTTCATACCATTCTTTTTTAGAACGTTGATAATTCTGTCAGTTGTACCCTTTTCGGTAATGCCGATATTCTCGCTGACACGTGTAATCATAACCATACCGATACCGACAGCCTCGCCGTGAGATACTGCTTCGAAATTCCAAAGCTTTTCTATCGCGTGACCGCAGGTGTGCCCGAAGTTCAAAAGTGCTCTTTCGCCGTGCTCCTTTTCGTCATTTTCAACAACCTGTCTTTTTATGTCAACACATTCAAAAATGAGGTCATCAATAAAATCCTTCGGATTTTCATTTTCAAGTCTGTTAAATAACGTTTCTGACTTGATACAGCCGTATTTTATAACCTCGCCCATCCCGTCTGCAAAATAATGCTCAGTCAATGTATCAAGCACATTCGGATCGATAATAACAAGGCTTGGCTGATGAAATGCACCGCATAGATTTTTGCCCTGTGGCAAATCAACAGCAGTCTTCCCTCCGACAGAGCTGTCAACCTGTGCTAAAAGTGATGTCGGGATTTGTACAAACTTAATTCCTCTCAGGAATATTGCAGCG
>CALZMC010000005.1 GCA_945788455.1 uncultured Clostridia bacterium | reverse complement strand
TAATTTTAGATTTTAGTGATTTCATTATTTTGTTGTAGAGCCAAAGCCTCCGTCACGAATGCCGTCAGCGTCATCATCAAAGGTAATGCCGAACTGTGTAAAAATACCCTGTGCAAAGCCGTCTCCTGCCTCAACAGTTGCGCTGTGTCCCTCATCGTGAGCATCACAGCTAATCTTAATCATAATATGGCCCTCGTTAGATGAGTTATAATAATCGGCGTCAATAATGCCGACAGTATTGTCAAGCTGACATCTGTGCTTAAAGCCGAGACCTGAACGAGGATAAATCGAAAGCACCCAGCCGTCCTCGATTTTTGAGCGAATACCGGTTGGTACGAGTGTGCTTTTTCCTTTTGTGAATGTTACATCATCGGGAGCATAAAAATCGTATCCTGCAGAGCCGACTGTTGCTCTTTTAGGAAGCTTAATGCTGTCATAAATCTCTCTGACATTTTTTGTTTCGGGAAAATTCTTCAGCCAATCCTTTTCAAATTGCTCGAATGATACCTTTTCGAATTTTGCAACCTTAATCATAATGTTCTCCTTATTATTGTGATAATAAAATAATATTATCGCACTTATTTTCAACAAGTAAATAATAACACATAAAAAAAAATAAAACAATCTCAAAAGCTGAAATTGTTTTATTTTTAAATTACAGACCGAAGCTAACGCTCAATGCCTTATTAACCTTTCCCATATCGGAGGTATCAAGGCTACCCATACGCTCCTTTAGTCGTTTTTTGTCTATTGTTCTAACCTGCTCCAAGAGAACAACGCTGTCCTTTGCAAGACCGCAATTTTGTGCATCGACTGCTATATGTGTAGGCAGGTTGTTCTTGTCTTGCTGAGAGGTTATAGCAGCGGCAATTACTGTTGGAGAATACTTATTTCCGACATCGTTTTGGACGATTAAAACAGGTCTTACTCCTCCCTGCTCAGAGCCGACAACCGGACTCAAATCAGCATAATATATTTCGCCACGTTTTACTGACAATTAAATCACCTTCATTATTTTACTAACTTGCAATAATAGAATTGCCGATTGAAAGGATTTATATACCATTATATGTAAATTATTTTTTATGTTTTTTCTGTCAATAAAAAAATGACAGCATATTATGGAATAGTACGATTGAAAGGAGATTAGTGTGAAAAATCACACTAATCCGATTGTATTGTCTTCAAAATTTGCCTGTGGCATAATTTTGAGATGACTGAATTCCCATTATACGCCTTATCCGGCTACAATAAGGCGTTAGGGATTTTTAATATTACTATTTGTAGCCGGAAAGGCTATGGGAATTAATATGGATAATTATGTAGAACTTTTTAAGCCAAGCTTTTTAAAAACAGATAAACGACCTAAGCTCCCTGAGGATGCAACTGTAACAATGGCTTATGTTCCGTTACAGCTTGAGGTAATAACGTATGACGAGGAAAAGGGGCTCGAAAACGGCACACTCTTCCCTGCTCTGAACAAACCTTTTATGGGAAGGATGGTAAAGCGAGTATGAACAAGGATAAGCTACTGAAAAGAGTTAGTGCTTTAGGCTTTGCGATGTATGAGCTTCGCCTATTCTTAGACACGCATCCCGACAATCAGGACGCACTTGAAATGCTTAAATCGTACAAGAAAAAGTATGAGGCTGTTAAGGCTGAATACGAAAAGGAATTCGGTCCGTTGACACTCAACGGATATAACAGTGACGAATGGCTAAAGGACCCTTGGCCATGGAATAATGATTGTTAAAATCAAATAAAAAAACAGATTAGCAAGGGGTGTCCTGAGCTAATCTGTTTTATTTTATATTAACTATTTTTTGATAGGTGGCTGTGGGGGCGGAAGATAATCGTCAGGTCTGTTGCTTCTTTGATTATTATTTCTCGCACTACCGTTTTTTGCTCTGTTTTTTGCTCGTGTTTTTTTCTTTTTCTTTTTTTGGTTTGCATTACTGATAACCCAAAAAGCATATAAAACCGCCAAGAATACTATTGCGATAAAAATAATTTTTACAGGAGTTGAGCTAAAAAATGCCTTAATAGCATTAATTACCTTTAGGAAGGTTGAAAGCTCAATAGTATTGGCAGCAACTAAATCGACTGTCGCAACAGCCTCGTTTGCATAAATAATTTCTGCCTTGCAGACAGCCTGTCCTCTCGTTACAGGAGCGCTGATGCTTTCGGGCTTATCTACCATTTTGTATATAACTGCGCTCTTGTCGAGGCCTGCGGGAACGATAACATTAATATCGTCCTTTGCAACAAGCTGAACAGTATCGGCATCCTTGCCGTTTTCTACTGCAATTTCTCCGACAACCTCTCCTGTGCTGACAAGAGTTGTATATTTCAGGCTGTCAAATGCCCATTCAAATAGTGACTTTGCATCAATAAACGAGCATTTTGTTTTGTATGGCTCTGAGTTCAAATACTGTTGCGGAGATTTCATAACTACTGCCAAATAATTATAGCCGTCCTTTGATGCCTTTGTGATAACGCAGTATTCAGCCTCCTCAGTCGAGCCTGTTTTTATTCCCTGTGCATATTCATAATAATATGTTACATATCCCGGCTGAAGCATTAGGTTTGTATGGCCCAAAGTTAAGCCGTGAAATTTAACCTGAGTAGTTGTGCTGATTTTTACAAAGGTTGGATTTTTCAGCGCCTCAATCGTGATTTTTGCCATATCACTCGCTGTTGTATAGTGATTTGCATCGTGAAGACCGTCAGGATTAACAAAATTAGTATCCTTACAGCCTATCGACTTAACCCAATCATTCATCTTTTGAGTAAATGCCTGCTGACTGCCTGCAACATATTCAGCCAAAACCTGACAGGCATCACAAGCAGAATGAACCATCGTTAGATAAAGTAGCTGTTCAATAGTCAGCTCCTCGCCGACCTCTATTCCTGCAACCTGTGCACCTGTGCCGAGAGTCGCCTCAAATGCAGTCTTGCTCATTTTCGTCTTAACAGACAAGTCCTTAACATTATTCAGCGTTACAATAGCAGTAACTATTTTTGTGAGAGATGCGGGATAAAGCCTCTCGTTTTCATTTTTCTTCGCAACGACAGGATAAGAATCGTCATCAAGATTAATGAGCATATATGCCTCGGCGTATATTTTTCTGTCAGGCTTATATGTTGCAGCACTCGAAGAAATTGGCAGAACGAGTGTTGAGACTGTAATTATTAGGGATAATATTATCGAAAGTGTTTTTTTCATATACTTGACACCTTTATTTTAAATCTATATTATATATAGTGTAGCATTTTTTATATATTATTTAAAGTGCATTTTTGATTTTTTTGGAGATTTTTATGATTTATCTTACAGGAGATACTCACGGAGATTTATCCTGCTTTAAAAATCCAAAGCTAAACAAGCTGGGCGAAAAGGACTATCTTATCGTTTGCGGAGATTTTGGATTTCTTTGGGATAGTGAAAGTGAGGAAGAAAAAAAGAAGCTCGAACAGCTAAAGAAAAAGAAATATACAATTTGCTTTGTTGACGGCGTTCACGAGAATTTTGATATAATAAATTCATATCAGCCATACAGATGGAAGGGTGGCAACGCTCACAAAATTGCCGACAATATTTTTCATTTAATGCGAGGAGAAATATTTACATTTGAGGGAAAAACATTTTTCGCTATGGGCGGTGGCGAAAGCGATGACGCTGACGCAAGAGAAAACGGAGACGGCTGGTGGGAGGCTGAACAGCCGACTGCCGAGGAGCTAAAAAACGGTGTCGATAATCTTCTAAACAGTGAGAGGAGCATCAACTACATTTTAACATACGAGGCTCCAACCGTTGCAAAGGAAATCCTAAGCCAGCGAACAAGCAGAAACATATCCATTAGCCCCCTTAACACATATTTGCAGGAGCTTATGAAGAATATTGATTATACGCATTGGTATTTCGGCTCACTTCACATCGACCTAAAAATCAGCAAAAAAATGACTGCCGTGTTCAATGACATAATCGAAATAAAATAACATAAAAAAATCCCACTGTGTCTGAAGTAAGGCATAGTGGGATTTTGTGTTATTACAATTTAATTTTATAAATGCTCGACCAAGAAGAATAATAATTTACTTTATTATAGTTTTTATAGCTTCTTATTCTTACATAATAGGTCTTGCCCTTACGAAGTGACTTGAATGTTGTTGACAGGGTTGAATTCTTCGTAATAGTTTTTGTCTGATTTCCACTACTGAATTTTGAGCTTGTGGAAAGCTGAACCTGATAGCCTGTTACAGCCGTGTCGCGCTTCCATCTTGCAGTCAGGCTTGTTCTCGTTTTTGTAAACTTGCTTATTGCAGGAGTTTTCGGAACTGTGCGAGTGTTAACCTGCTTATAAGCACCGTATCGTGTAACGGTTTTTCCGTTAACGCTTACCTGATAGTATGCGCGCACCTTAAAGCTGTAATTCTTATTCGGTCCTAAATAAACAGACTTTCCGTTATAATATAGCTTTGTCGCCTTAAAGCTACTTCCTGTGCTTTTTCCTATATATCTCCAAGTCTTTTTTGCGCTGTCATAGGCATAAACGCCATAGGTACAATTCGGCTGTGTGCGCCAAGAAATTGTAGAATAATTATATCTTGACGATGCCTTAACATTAGAAAGTGTTGCAGGGTCAATATAGTAAACTGCGCTCGCATTAACTCCCGAATAAATGCCGATACCTGTAATCTTAACGACATAAGCACCCGGCTTTGTTGCACTTTGGCCCGAAACAGTATAGTGAGTACCCTTCGTTAAGGCTATACTGCCGTTCTTTACGCTAACAGAAACAGTCTGTGTCTTTCCGTTATATGTAAGCTTTCCGACAGAAACCGTAAATTTCGCAGGATTAATCTTATATTGCTTAATAATTTGGCCTGAATAGTCGCCCATCAAATTTACTGAAACGCTGTATGTTCCTGCCTTTGTTGAGCTTGCATTTGCATAGCTTAACGTATAGTCAACACCGTTTGTCAGCGCTGTGCCGTTCTTATCCTTGACAGTAACACTTGGCTTATGCACCTTTCCGTCATAGGTATAGCTTGTTGCAGACAATGTTACAACTGCCTGATCGGAATTCTTATAGATAGAATAAGAGGTAGTGTATGGCTTTACAGACGCATCACTGAATGTTACGGTTATGCTATATCTACCGGGATTTACCGAATTAGGATTTGAGTATGAAACGGTATAATCCGTGCCAGATGTCAAGGTTGTGCCTGTGGTTTGATTTTTAACGACAACCGTTGGCTTTTGCACCTTTCCGTTATAAGCAAATTGCTTTGATGACAATGAGACCGAATACGCCATAATCTCGAATGTCATATTTGCAGTACCGGTAAAATTACCGATAAAGCTAATGCTTACATTTGCAGTACCTACATTGATATTATTTGAATAGCCGTTAATCTTATAATCTACGCCGTTTATCAGCTCAACAGGACTACCGTTAAGAACACAATAAAGCTTAAAATCATCAGGCTCGATTGGGCTTCCTGTGTGGGCATAGCCGTTACTTGAAATGCTCCTTCCGTTAAATACAGAGCTAACGTCACGTTGCTTTGTAATCTTATAGGTCCAATCGGCTGTGCTGTTTTCCTTCAAATATTTACTTGTCGAAAGTGCCTTAACCTTAACAACACCGCTGTCGCCGTAGTTTGTTCCACCCTCAACCGATACGATTTCATAATCGACACCTGCTTCAAGGTCAATCGGAGATAAGCCGTTATCATTAGTTAAGGTTGTGCCCAAAAAATAGTCGCTGATATTTGCACCATAAGTTAAATCCTCTCGATTTAGCTTATTTAACGATGACATATCGGCCTTTGAAATAGTGAATGTAATTGTTATTTTTCCCGTATAATTTCCAAAATAACTAACATCAATATTATAATCTCCGGGCTCTCTTAAGGTTTTATTTTCAGGATTATCCTTTTCATATATATTAACGGTGTAATCCTTGTCATTTCCTTTAACTAATTGGCAGGAATTCTTATCGCTGATGTCTATTTCGATATTATAAACTGCACCTGAAAATTCGGTAATAATCTTTAAATTTGTTATATCGGTATTTTCATCAAGCTTTTGGTTTGCAATAACCGATTCAGACAGGCTATATGAAGATGACAAGCTCATATCTAACGGATTAATAACAATATCTCTGCTGATTTTCAGTCCGTTAGAATTTGGAATAATTAGAGAATAAGTATTCGCATCTGTCAGCCTTACATCATCGCAGTTATATTCTACACCCTTTGCGTAATCGCACAGCTCGTAGGAATAATAATAGCCGTTTGAGTTATATATAAATTCATCACTTTTAATAAAGCCGTTTTTTTCATCATTAATTTTATAATGATTTCCGTCAGGAGCAATAAAATAATAGTTTTCAATTACATCATTTGCGTTAGCGGTTTTGCGTCTTTCAACATAACAAAATAGCTTTGTATCGTCTAATTGCTTAATCTCAAAGCTGTAATCATCATTATTCGAGTTAACTATAAAATCAGCAGTTGAATAAAGGTTTTCGTCATACTGTTGATGCTCAAGGGCTGAAAAAGCAGGACTGTTCTTTCCCCTCATAAAGTAGTCATAATTAACGAAAGTAACATCGTCTGATATCTTCATACTTGTTTGAGAGGCAAACGTTGTGTCAACTGCATACCACTTATCGCCAAGCCTTACCATATTCCATGCGTGAGGGTCAGATGCCTTGCCGGAGGAGGCAGCATAGTCGCCTGTTACAACTGCACAGTCAATACCGTTATATTCGCTCAGGCAGTAAAACAGATATGTATAACCGTCACAAACCGAAAGACCGATATTTCTGTTTACAGGTCTATATAAGCCCTGAACGTCAACCGACCTTTTCATACAATCTAAAATAAGTCCGTTATATACTGCATCATAGTCAATACTGTCTGCCTCATTTTTTACGGCATTCGAGTTTCCGAAAATAGCACCAAAGGCAGAGTGGGCAGTCTTAAATCTTAACGAGTCTTCAGGGTACAGGGTATGACTGTCTCTGTCGTTATACAAATCAAAATCGTATTGAGTAGTCTTGGTTATATAATTATAAATAGTTTTGATGATATAAAAATTCTTTTCTTCTCCAAGGGTGCTTGAAATCAAGGTGTTATCTTCGATATATTCCTGTGACCAACGCTTTACAAAATCAAAAACATATTTACATTCATCAAGCTTAAAGGTACATTTAACATAATAATATGAATATTCGTCACAGTTATTAGAAGCATCGCAAAGCTTTGCGGTTTCAATCGTAATGTCGCCGTTTGACATATACTGAAGCATATATGAGCCAACAATGCCGATAATATTATCGCTGTCATCACGAACTACTGCCTTGCTGTCATCGAATACATTTTCTTTAAGCATATCGAAAAATACGGCTGATGACTCATCACTTGAGCTGATAGTTGTCTTTGGTACTGCAACATAAAGCTCAAGGCTCTTTTCGTTATTGACAATAGCTTTTCGCACGGCATCGGCTGTCTTGTTTAAGTCTAACGACTCATCAAGCACACAGCTATGCCACGCATCTGTATAAGCCCTGATATTATCCTTATCGGTATGCTCACACCAAGAGCCACACGCAGCATCGACCGATAGTACAGAGCTGTTAAGTGTAAATATAAAAGCAGATATAATAATCGCAGGAATTAGAACTACTGCTAACAGATAGCGCTTTGTCCTTCGCTTTGTTTTCATACAAATTCCTCCTATAAAATAATATAATACTCTAACATAATTATACTACATTCAGCTATACAATACTATACAGTAAAATAGACAAATAAAAAAGAACAAAGTTGTGCAGAATTACAACTTTGCTCTTTTATTTTGCATTATTAATATTTATTTGCTCTCGGCTACATAGTTTATGAAATCAAGAACGTCAGCATAAACCTCGCCTCTGTTAGTTTCGTTCAAGACCTCGTGGCGACCGCCTTCATAAAGCTTAACCCTGACATCGTTATGACCGCTTTCTGAAAGCTTTTGTGCAATCTCGTTAATGCCCTTTGAGTAGTTGCCGACAGGGTCCATATCGCCGCTGATTAATAGAATTTTCAAATCCTTTGAAAGCTTGTTGTACCACTCTTGAGTGTTCGCCTCGATATTCAGCTTTATGAGGTCGTTCATTCCCTTAACAGAGAACAAAAATCCGCAATATTCATCTGCGATATATTCATCAACAATTTTAG
The DNA here is from genome assembly GCA_945788455.1 of uncultured Clostridia bacterium. Taxonomy (GTDB): domain Bacteria; phylum Bacillota; class Clostridia; order Oscillospirales; family Acutalibacteraceae; genus Eubacterium_R. Next base: position 2,652 of record CALZMC010000005.1, on the reverse strand, counting down.
TGTCACGAGTCAGCCAATCAAAGCTTGTGCGCTTTTCAAACTTATCGTTATAAGTACCGAATGTAATTTTATCAAGAGTCTTGCTCTTATACTTGCTACCCTTAACTTTAGCAACAAACTTTGACAGCATATCTCCCATACCGGCAACAGGGTTTGAACCGCCTGTGCCCATATAAATAGCTCCCTTAAAGCCTGCGTCACTATACCAGGCAGTAAAAAGACGAGTAATAAACGAGCCCATAGAGTGGCCCATCATAATAATAGGAGTGTCGGGATACATTCCCTTTGCCTTATCAAACACAGTCTTTAGGTCTAAAACCAAAGCCTTATAGCCGTCCTTTTCGCCAAAATAGCCTGTAATACTCTTGTCTTGATTTGACATTTTATGATTAGCCATATCGTGCATAAAAACGGCAACATTGTTATCAGTCAGATACTTGATGAAATCCAAATATCTCTCCTGATGCTCTGCCATACCGTGATGCAAGACAACAACAGCCTTTACATTTTCGTTTGGTGTATAGATTTTTCCAAAAATCTCACACACACCTGTATTGGACGCAAATTGAAACTCTTCAGTTTTCATAAACAATTACCCCTTTTTTTGTTAATTACTCCTCGCTTGGCAGGTCGGAAGTGCAATGACAGCACTTTACTGCATCAATAGGAATTTCGCTCTTGCAGAAAGGACAAATCTTTGTTGTCGGCTCTGCCTCAACCTCAGGCTCTTCCTTCTTGCCGATTGTCATAGCCTTGTTAACTGCCTTAACAATGCAGAAAATAACAAATGCCATAATAATGAAATTGATAATAGCAGAAATGAATGCGCCGTAATTCAGCAGATTTTCGGGATTACTGCCGATTTGGATTGAGCCTGCGACCTCCGATGCACCGATTAGATTAATGATTGGCTGAATGATATTATCTGTAAGTGATGTAACGATACCGCTAAACGCACCGCCGATAATAACGCCGACTGCTAAATCAAGCACATTTCCCTTTGAAATAAATGCTTTAAATTCCTGTAAAAACTTTTTCATTTTCACGTCCTCTTTTCTATAATTTTTAATTGGTAATTTTATAATATCACATAACACCTGTAAAATCAAATTCGGGAATAAATTTTTTGTCTGCGGATTTTTTATCCTGAATAAAAATCTTATCCATTCCCAAATCAAGTGCGTGATTTATAACCTTGTTATACTCTCGCTCGGTTATTTTTCTTTTTAGCTCCGGTGTAGCCTCTAAATTACCGCACGGCGTATATTGTGCCATAAGCGACACGTATGTATCGGGCAAATTTTCGTTTATCCAATTGAGAATTTCGATTGACGAATTTGTGTTTTTGGGCAAAACGAGATGACGAATAATAAGACCGCTTTTCATAATATCGCCTTCAAACGAGTCACTAACCTGTCGTCTCATTTCAAGTATTGCCTTTGATGCCACATCAAAATAATCGACTGCATTAGAATATCTTTTCGACTTATCAGGTCTAATGTACTTTAAGTCAGGCAGATAAATATCTACTAAGCCGTCAAGAGATTTTATCGTATCAAGTGACTCGTAGCCACCTGAATTATACACGATAGGCACAGGCGATTTCCATTTAGTCAAAACGCGTGCAAGCCTGTCGCCGAAGTGTGTCGGGTTAACAAGATTGATGTTATTTGCACCGTTCTCAACAAGGCGCTCAAAAATTTCGATAAGCCTATCGTCACTGATTTCAACGCCCTTATTCAGTTGGCTTATTTCATAATTTTGACAAAATACGCATCTCAAATTGCAGCCACTGAAAAACACGGCACCGCTACCCTGCTCGCCGCTGATACAAGGCTCCTCCCAATAATGAAGCGATGCTCTTGCCACCTTGAACGCGCTACTGCTCCTGCAATAGCCTGTTGAGGCCTCTCTGTCGATATTACAACGTCTTGGACAAATTGAACAAATCATAGCAAAGCCTTATAAATATCGCCTTTCTTAAACGGTGTTTGAGATGCAATTTCCTTTGCGGCATTATTTATTGACATTCCGCCGTCAACGAGTGATCTTGCCATTTCTATTGCGCTGTCAAGAGTTAAATCGACATAGTCATCGTCACGCCTGCCCTCAATGATAAGAACAATCTCGCCCTTAATTCCACCGTTTGCATAAAGCTCGCTCGCCTGCTTTAGAGTTGTTTTTATAACCTGCTCATACATTTTTGTAATCTCGCGAACGATAGCAATTTCTCTGTCGCCGAGCGTCTTATATAAATCGACCAATGTGTTGCCGAGCTTATGCGGTGCCTCGTAAAAAATCAATGTTCTTTTTTCGTCCTTGATTTCTTCTAAATGCTCGCGTCTTGATTTTTTATTAACCGACAAAAAGCCCTCAAATGTAAATCTGCCTGACGGCATACCCGAAATTGCAAGCGCAGTTGCAAATGCCGTAGGTCCCGGAACAGACTCGACCTTTATGCCAAGCTCGTGACAAAGCTTTACTAAATCTTCTCCGGGGTCAGAAATTGCCGGCATACCTGCATCTGTCACAATCGCACAATTCTCTCCTGCTAAAATTCGAGAGCAAATAATTTCGCCTCGTTCTCTTTTGTTGTGTTCAAAATAGGACACCGTCTCTTTTTTTATACCAAAATGATTTAGAAGCTTCATC
>CALZMC010000004.1 GCA_945788455.1 uncultured Clostridia bacterium | reverse complement strand
TCATAGTTCTCCTACTGTGTTATAACCTGGGGTTTAGTTGTTTTATTATTTACAACAAGCTCGTTTTTACTGTTATTTGGTTTTAGGCTTCCGTCAAGAGCAATAGGGATAATCTGTTCAAAGCTTGTAACAGGAACGAATTTAACAGCATTCTTAACCTCTGCGGAAATATCATCTAAATCCCTCATATTGTCCTCGGGAATGATGACTGTCGTGCATCCCGCCTTGTAGGCAGCCATTGACTTTTCTTTCAGTCCGCCGATAGCCATAGCCTTTCCCTTTAGGCTGATTTCGCCCGTCATAGCAACATATGACTTAATAGGAATACCTGTAAGCTCGCTGACAAGCGCAGTAGTAATAGCAAGACCTGCTGATGGTCCGTCCTTTGGAATTGCGCCCTCGGGAGCATGAATATGTATATCCCTCGTCTTGTAAAAATCAGAGTCAATACCGAAATCGGCTGACCTTGAGCGAACATAAGATACTGCAGTTTTTGCGCTCTCTTTCATAACATCGCCGAGATTTCCCGTAAGCTCAATCTTACCTGTGCCGTCAAGTGCCGAAACCTCAATCGGTAGCATTGTTCCGCCAACGCTTGTCCATGCAAGTCCGTTAACTGTGCCTACTAAATTTTCATTAGGAATTCTGTCCTGAATGAATTTTCTTTTGCCGAGTATTGTATCAATATTAGCATCGGTAACCTTTAAGGATTTTTTGCCCTGCTCGAGCATAACAGTTGCTTTTCTGCAAATCTCGGCAATAGTCTTTTGCAGGCTTCTGACACCTGCCTCCTTAGTATATGACTCGATAATGCCGTAAATTGCATCATCACTTATCTTTAGCTCCCTACCGTTCAAGCTATGGCGTTTCATTTCTTTTTTAATTAAATGATTTTTTGCAATATTGAACTTTTCCTCAACAGTATAAGAATTCAGCTCAATTATCTCCATACGGTCGAGTAACGGTGCCGAAACAGTAGATATATCATTAGCAGTAGTAATGAACATAACCTTGCTTAAATCAACAGGAAATTCGATATAATGGTCGTTGAATGTACTGTTTTGTTCAGGATCAAGTGCTTCTAAAAGTGCAGACGAAGGATCGCCCTTATAATCGCTACCGACCTTATCAATCTCATCAAGAAGAATTATCGGATTCATAACTCCGCTTTTAATCACAGCCTCAATAATTCTTCCCGGCATAGAGCCGATATATGTCTTTCTGTGACCTCTGATATCCGCCTCATCATGAATACCGCCAAGTGCTACTCTTACATATTTTCTGTTCATAGCTGATGCAAGAGATTTTACAACAGATGTTTTTCCGACACCCGGAGGACCTGCAAGACAAATAATTTGTCCTTTAAAATCAGGATTTCTCTTATAAACTGCAAGTGAGTCAACAATTCTTTCCTTAACCTTATCAAGCCCATAGTGGTCTGCGTCAAGAACTTTTCTTGCTTTATCTAAATTAATGCTGTCCTTAGAATATTTTCCAAACGGAATTTCAAGGCACTTGTCGATATAATTTCTTACGACTGTGCCCTCGTGTGAGCTTGGAGGCATTTTCATAAGCTTGTCACATTCCTTAAAAAGCTTGTCCTTTATTTCCTGTGAGCAATCCAATGCCTTAATTCTGTCTCTGTATTCCTCAGCCTCCTCGACAGGATTATCACTTTCGCCTAAGGTTTCAGATATAACCTTCATTTCCTCTCGAAGATAATATTCACGCTGATTTTTATCTATCTCCTGCTGAACCTTTTCGTAAATTTCATGTTCAATTTCAAGAGTTTTATTCTCTTTCTTTAATGCGATTAACAGCTTTACAAGACGGTTAAACGGATTAATTTCAGCCAATATTTCCTGCTTATCGGAATAAACAAAAAATGAATTTGAACAAATATAATCGGTGAGCTCAGAGGTGTCATCAAGTGTCAGCACTTTTGCTTTAATATCATTGCTGATTTTCGGGAGCATTGAAGCATAATGCTCAAATTCTTTCTTTAAAGCACGTTTATATGCAATCTCTTCCTTTTCGTCACAGGAATATTCGCAATCTCCGATAATCTCAACAGTTGCATTTATAAATGGCTTTGTCTGGGTTAAGGTCATTAGAGCACCGCGCTCAACGCCCTCAACAACAACTCTCAAATTCTCGCTGTTGGGAATTCTAATCATTTGCAAAATATTGCAAACAACACCGACTTCGTATAAATCATCAATTCCCGGCTCATCAACTCCGGCATCCTTTTGACATACAAGAAACACCTTTTGGTTTGATGACATCGCATTTTTAAGTGCCGAGATGCTCTTCTTTCTTCCTACATCAAAGTGAAGCTGCATATCGGGAAAAACTACAAGTCCACGAAGCGGAATAAGAGGCAAATCTATTATATTTTCAAAAATTAAATTTTCACTCATAAAATAACCTACTTAAACAAATATATTGTATTATATAATAAATAAAATAAAAAGGCAACAAATAGTTGCCTTTTTTGTCACAAATTTATGCTTTTTTTAGACTATTTACAGTAATTTTTTTAGCCTCTTTATCAGGATTTTTTACAATTTTTGGAATTGCACCGTTTTTTACTGTATCGGCAGTAATAGTAATTTCTTCAATAGTGTGGTCGCTTGGTACTGTAAACATAAGCTCATTTAGTACCTTTTCGAATACACTGCGAAGACCTCTTGCACCTGTTTTTCGCTCTAAGGTAATATCGGCAATAGCCTCTAATGCGTCATCGTCAAAATTAATCTTAACACCGTCCATATCAAAGAGCTTTACATACTGCTTTAAAATAGAATTTTTAGGCTCCTTCATAATACGAATAAGCGCGTCCTTATCAAGATTATCTAAAACAGTAATAACAGGAACACGACCGATAAGCTCGGGAATTAAGCCGTATTTTACTATATCGTGCTGAATAACATTGTGCAAAATCTTATCTGTGTCATACTTTTCACTTTCAACATCAGCACCAAAGCCGAGTGACTTTCCACCGATACGCTTTTCAATAATCTTTTCGATACCGTCAAACGCACCGCCACATATAAATAATATATTGCTTGTATCAATTTGGATGAATTCCTGTTGCGGATGCTTGCGTCCACCTCCGGGAGGAACATTTGAAACAGTACCCTCAAGAATTTTTAGTAGTGCCTGCTGTACACCCTCTCCGCTAACATCACGTGTGATTGAACGGTTTTCACTTTTACGCGAAATCTTATCAATCTCATCAACATAAATGATACCGCGCTGTGCCTTTTCAATATCAAAATCCGCAGCCTGAATAAGACGAAGAAGAATATTTTCAACGTCCTCGCCGACATAGCCTGCCTCTGTTAATGTTGTAGCATCGGCAATAGCAAAAGGTACGTCAAGTATCCTTGCAAGTGTTTGAGCGAGCATTGTCTTTCCGACACCTGTCGGACCTAAAAGAAGAATATTGCTCTTTTGAAGCTCAACATCATTGTTATCAACACCGCTGTAAATACGCTTGTAGTGGTTATAAACAGCTACCGATAATGCTTTTTTTGCATCATCCTGACCTATAACATACTCGTCAAGCTTCGCCTTAATTTCCTGTGGTGTTGGTAGTATAGTATCACTATCCTCAGCCGATTTTTGAACAGTATGATTAGCCTGTGTACTTTCGTTAATCAACTGATAACAAAGATTAACACAGCTATCACAAATATATACGCCATCGCCCTCTATTAACTTGTGAGTATTAGCCTCACTCTTTCCGCAAAAAGAGCAATGAGCTATTGTATTTCGTGAATCGCCACGTGCCATAAAATTACCTCAATTATCTTTTGTCAATTACCTTGTCAACTAAGCCGAATTCGAGTGCCTCTTGTGCAGATAGCCAATTATCTCTATCGGTAGCGGCAGTAAGCTCTTCAACAGTTCTGCCGCAATTTTCAGCCATAATTGTATTAAGCTTCTGCTTTGTTCTAAGAATATGCTGTGCAGCAATCTCTATCTCAGTAGCCTGACCTTCTGTACGACCGAGAGGCTGATGAATCATAACCTCTGCATTAGGAAGACAAATTCTCTTTCCCTTTGCGCCACTTGAGAGAAGGAATGCACCCATAGATGCAGCCATACCTATACAAATTGTTGATACATCACATTTGATGTACTGCATTGTATCGTAAATAGCCATACCGTCAGTTACCGAACCGCCGGGACTGTTGATATATAAGCTAATATCCTTTTCGCTGTCCTGTCCCTCTAAAAACAGTAGCTGTGCAACTACTAAAGAAGCAGTTGTAGAATTAACCTCGTCTGACAAAACAATAATTCTGTCATTAAGCAGTCTTGAATAAATGTCCATTGAACGCTCGCCGGCGCTTGTTTGTTCAAGAACGTATGGAACTAATGCCATATTTATCACTATCCTTTAATATAAATTAAGCCTTTTTAGCTGAATCTACGATTAGCTCAACAGCCTTTCTTGTCTTGATATCGCTTGCTAACTGATCCATAGGAACGGCAGCCTTAATCTGCTCTGCGTCCATTTGATACTGTTCTGCAAGCTTTGCTACCTCTGCATCAATTTCTTCTTCGGTTGCTTCAATCTTTTCAGCCTCAACAATAGCCTCAAGTGCGATAGAAGCCTTAACCTGAGTCTCTGCACCTGACTTGAATGAAGCCTTAAAGCTATCCATATCCTGACCTAAATATGTAAGATATGTATTTAGGTCAATGCCCTGCATCTGAAGTCTGTATGCATAATCCTGAATCATCTCGTTTGTTCTGTTGTCGAACATACATTCAGGAACCTCACATTCCATATTTTCAACAACCTGCTCGATAAGTTGATTTTCAAAATCAGCCTTAGCATCCTTTTCTTTCTTTTCGCTGATATTCTTCTTAATGTCAGCCTTAAGCTCATCAAGTGTATCAAATTCTGAAACGTCCTTTACAAACTCATCGTCAAGCTCAGGCATTTCCTTTGTCTTGACTTCGTGAATTTTACACTTAAATACTGCATCCTTGCCTGCAAGCTCTGCAGCATACTCATCAGGGAATGTAACGTTAACGTCAAATTCATCGTCAACCTTATGACCTGCAACCTGCTCCTCAAAGCCGGGAATGAATGAGCCTGAACCAAGCTCTAATGGGTAATTTTCGCCCTTACCGCCGTCAAAAGCAACGCCGTCAACAAATCCCTCAAAGTCGATTTCTGCTGTGTCGCCCATTTCTGCTGCTCTGTCCTCAACAGTAACAAGTCTTGAGTTTCTGTCTCTCATAGCCTCAAGCTCTGCATCAACATCCTCATCACTTGCCTCAGTTGGAAGCATTGTAGCCTTTAGGCCCTTATATTTACCTAACTTAACCTCAGGATAAACTGTAACCTTCATTTTCATATCAACGCCATCAGCCTTGTTCATAGCAGTTACATCTAAATCATACGGTTGATCAACAGTTCTTAGACCTGCCTCATCAATAGCAGACTGTACAGCCTCAGGAAAAACAATTTCAAGAGCTTCCTCATAAAAAGCGCCCTCGCCGTAAACCTTTTCAACCATACCCTGTGTAGCCTTACCCTTACGGAAGCCTGGTATCTGAATTGACTTTCTCTGCTTCATATAAGCAGTCTTACAAGCCTCAGTAAACACCTCTGGTGCTACTGTAACCTCAATTTCATAGACATTTGTATCAATTTTATTAGATGACTTTAGTGCCATAGTAATGGACCTCCTATCAAATTTCTAATTTTTTCTAATCATCAAAGTGGCATTATAACATATATTATAAATAATATCAAGAGTTATATATTATAATTTATTTTATACGAATTCTTAAAATTTACTGATTAAGTACGGTGTAAATCCAAGTCTGTCGCAGGATATAAGCTTAAAGTCAATTCCGTCAACCTCGCCGTCAAATGCAAATTTTGCAGCTACACCGTGAAGATGCCCATAATAGCATTTTTTTATACCGTAATTTTTTAAAAGATTTATTATTTCATCGCAGGTATCATTAGTTGTAATCGGAGGATAATGAAGAAAGACAATCTTATTTTCAAACCTTGCGCTATCAAGAGACAGCTTAATTCTCTGAACCTCCCTATTTAGCACCTTTTCGTCCTGTTCTTCATCGCTGTCAAAGAACCAACCTCTGCTTCCGCATATCGAAAAGTCATCAAAATCAAAAGAATTATTATGCAAAAATGATATTGTGTCAAATCCGTTTTCGCTAACAAACTTATTCATTTTCGTAATAGTATTCCACCAATAATCGTGATTACCTTTTGAAATAATTTTTTTGCCGTTAAGCTTATTTATAAAATCAAAATCGGGCTTTAGCTGTTCAAAATTCATTGCCCAGCTAATATCTCCGGCAATAATAACATAGTCATCATCACCGACTAAATTATTCCAATTTTTCTCAAGTCTGGCAGTATAATCCTGCCACCCCTCAAATGTATCCATAGGCTTATCGGTGCCAAAGGACAGATGAGTATCGGCAATAGCAAATAAAGACATAAAATCTCCTTGTATAAACAAAATAACTTGTCACATAATATATGTGAAGGGAGTGAAACAAAATGGATAACAAAGAAATCAAAGGCATCTCTTGTGATGTAAAGAACTGTAAATATCACGATGGATCAAACAACTGTCATGCAGGTCATATCAAGGTAGGTAATATGACAGCGACAAGTGTTAGCGATACAGCTTGTGAAACATTTGAAATCTGTAAGGACGGTAGCTGTCAATAAGCAGAATAAATGAAAACAAAAGGCTCCAAGCGGAGCCTTTTTATTATAGATTTAAGAGCTTAAATACCATTTGGCTCATATCCTCTTTATTACATACGTCTGTAAATCTAACCTTCTTGTCTCTTAATGATGCAAGTGGCTTTGGAACGTCAGCACCTGTAATTCTGTTAAGCTCCTCAACCATTTCAAACTCGTCAAGCTCAGGCTTTTTGCCGTCAAGAACAGCACTTAAAACACTTGCAGAAAACTTATAAGGAGATGCGGTTGAGTCGATAACGGTAGGAATATCATCGCCTGTTGCTTTTACATACTCGTCATAAACCTTGACGGCAACAGCAGTATGTGTATCACAAAGATAATTGTAGCTGTCAAAATGAGTCTTAATTGTTTCATCAACGCTGTTTTCACTTGTGTAGCCTGCATCAAACTCCTCTTGAATTTTAGCGAGCATATCGGCTGATACTGAATACTTTCCGTCAGTTGAAAGGCTATTCATTAAATCATTAATAAGTGCTGAATTTTCGTCACTCATATGATATAGCAATCTCTCAAGATTTGAAGAAATAAGAATATCCATTGACGGAGATGTAGTTGTATAAAATGCTCTGTTTCTGTCGTAGGTTCCTGTTTTTAAGAAATCGGTAAGAACATTATTTGAGTTAGAAGCACAAACCAATTTCTTAATAGGTAAGCCCATTTTCTTTGCATAATAGCCTGCAAGAATATTGCCGAAATTACCTGTCGGAACGACAACGTTAATAGGCTCTCCTGCCTTAATTTTGCCCATTTCAATCATATCACAGTAGGTTGAAAAATAGTAAACAATCTGTGGAACAAGCCTGCCCCAGTTAATAGAGTTAGCCGATGAAAACATCATATTCTTCTCGGCAAGCTGTGCCTTAATATCAGCATTTGTGAAGATAGACTTAACAGCACTTTGAGCATCGTCAAAATTACCGTTAATGGCACAAACGGCAACATTATCTCCCTCTTGAGTAGTCATTTGAAGCTTCTGCATAGGAGATACGCCGTCAACAGGATAGAATACCAAAATCTTTGTATTATCAACATTCTTAAAGCCCTCGAGAGCAGCCTTACCTGTGTCGCCCGATGTTGCAACAAGAATAACGATAGTCTTGCCATCAGCAGTTTTCTTTGCAGAAACTGTCATAAGATAAGGCAAAAGCTGTAATGCCATATCCTTAAATGCGCAGGTAGGGCCGTGCCATAGCTCAAGAATATTCTTATTACCGCTTATATTTACTGTTGGAGCTATTTTGTTTGAAGAAAATTTTTCCTGTGCATAAGCACCCTCAACACAATAATCAAGCTCCTCCTCTGTGAAATCGGTTAAAAATTCCTTTAAAACTGTTTTTGCTCTGTCAATATAAGACATAGGCACCATAGAGCTGATTTTATCAATATCAAGCCTCGGCAATTCAACAGGAACGAAAAGTCCGCCCTCCTCGCTAATACCCTGTGCAATAGCCTGAGCTGCAGATACTCTAATTGAATTATCTCTTGTAGATGTATATAGCATAACAATATCTCCTTAATAAAATTACATATATTTTATACTAACTCAAACGCATTTTCAAGATGTTTTATTGATTTTATATCATTATTCTCGGTTATTATCTCGACAACGTCAAATCTCGGCTGAAGATTAACCTTATGAGTAGATAGATATTGCTGAGCCGAGGCAATAATTTTTTTCTGCTTCGAGTTATCCACAAATTCGCCCGGAGTTGCGATAGAATTGAAATTTCGCTGCTTGACCTCAACAAAGCAAATATATTTTCTGTTTCTCACAATTAAATCAATTTCGCCGAAGCGAGTTGTATAATTTGCCTCAACGAGCCTGTATCTCTTTTTTCTTAAATAGTTTGCAGCCTTGATTTCGTATAGCTTTCCTAAATTATTCATTTCCTAAAAATTTCTTTAAAAATGTTATTCTGTGTATTGGCGATACTCCGTATTTTTCTATCATTTCATAGTGAAGCTTTGTGCCGTATCCCTTATGCTTTTCAAACTGATATTCGGGATATTTTTCTGCCATTTCGAGCATATATCTATCCCTTGATACCTTTGCGATAATAGATGCGGCAGAAATATTTGCGCTCTTGCTGTCGCCTTTAATAATAGCACGCTGTTCAATATCAAGATTAGGTGTTTTGTTGCCGTCAATGAGAGCAATGTCGGGTTTTACAGAAAGCCCCTCAACAGCACGTCTCATTGCTAAAAATGTCGCCTGCAAAATATTGATTTCGTCAATTTCCTTTTCGGTAGCTACGCCGATGCTGTAATCAACACATTCTTCTATGATTTTGTCATAGAGCATATCTCTTTTTTTCTCGCTGATTTTCTTTGAGTCGTTAACGCCCTCAACAATATGACCCTTCGGCAAAATAACGGCAGCGGCATAAACAGGACCTGCAAGCGGTCCGCGTCCTGCCTCGTCAATTCCGCAAACAACCTCAAAGCCGTCTGCATAAGCTAAATTTTCGTATTCAAGCCAATCCATATTTACGGTAGCTCAAGTGTAATTTTACCGAGCCTTCCTCCTCTAAATTCATCACATAGCATTACTGCCGTACGTTCATAGTCAATTTCCCCACCCTTGATGAGAAAGCCGCGTTTTTTTCCGATAAGCTCAAGAATTTCCCAGCCTTGAAGATTATCAATACTATCAAGCTTATAACGTTCAATAATAGCCTGTGGGCGTGTTTTTGAGAGTACCTCAAGCAAACGGCAGGATAATGTCTCTAAATCTGTAACCTCGTCCTTTACGGCACCTGTAAAAGCAAGCTTGTCGCCAACACTTGAGTCATCAAATTTCGGCCACAAAACACCCGGAGTATCAAGAAGCTCAATACCGTTTCCGACAACAAACCATTGCTGTTGACGGGTAACACCGGCCTTGTCGGCAACCTTAGCCTTGCTATTGCCTGCCATACGGTTGATAAATGACGACTTTCCTGTATTTGGGATTCCGACAACCATAAGTCTCAATGACTTACCTGCCATGCCCTTTGCTTCGTTTTTTTCGATAACATTTGAAAGTGCTTTTTTTACGGTAGGAACAAATTGATTTAGTCCCTTACCTGTTCTGCAGTCAACCGGCAGAGCATACATTCCCTTTGATCTATAATATTCTATCCAAAGCTTTGTGGCGTTACTGTCAGCAATATCGCATTTATTCAGTAGCACAATACGAGGCTTATTTTTTATAATACTGTCAAGCTCAGGGTTAGACGAGCTATACGGAATACGAGCATCAACAAGCTCAACAACACCGTCAACAAGATTTAGACTTTCCTTGATGATGCGCCTTGTTTTTGCCATATGTCCGGGAAACCACTGCACAGTTTGTTTTTGAAAATCAGCCATAAAAATCTCCTAATCAGTTATAAGAGTATTATACTAAAATAATAGTAAAAATGCAAATTAAAAAAGCCATAGAAAAACTATGGCTTTAATAATAGTATTAATTACTGAATGTTCTCTTTAACCTTAGCTGCCTTACCAACGCGGTCACGTAGGTAATATAGCTTAGCTCTGCGAACCTTACCTGAACGAACAACCTGAACGTCAACAACGTTTGGTGAGTGCATTGGGAATACTCTCTCAATACCTACGCCATAAGATAGACGGCGAACTGTGAATGTCTTTGCGATACCTGAACCCTTAATAGCGATTACTGTACCCTCAAACATCTGAATTCTCTCACGAGAACCCTCACGAATGTTAACTGATACCTTAACAGTATCACCGATTGAAAACTTTGGTAGTTCCTTTTTAGTTGAGTCCTGCTCAATAAGTTTTAGTGCGTCCATTTTATTTCCTCCTTATTATTTATGAGATGTTCATAACAAATTCCAAAGAAATTGAAAGCGGACCATCCGTTTAAATGCTCACACATTGGGCATTTAAGCTCGTTGCAAGAGTTACAACGGAACAAATGCTGAATTATAATATCACATTGTTATTGAAAATGCAAGCATTTTATCTAAATTCTTTATAATCTTTATCAAGAAGATTAATTCTTGCTATACTTTTCCATTCAAAATCCATATCAATAAGACGAATTATTGTGTCAAAAAGGAGTGACGGATTAAGGTTTTTTTCAGTACCGGCAAGCAGTCTGATATTAAGAACAATCAAATCGTCACGAATGGAAATATTGTATTTATCAATAAATGCTTTTATATCGGTTTCCTTAAAGACTCTTTTTCTACCCTGCTTACCTTTTTTCAGTGCCATAATTTCAGGCGAGTCTAAAACCGACTTAATTTTACTTAAAGCAAGCTCGTTATCTAAAAACTGAAATTTATAAACATAATCGCTG
>CALZMC010000003.1 GCA_945788455.1 uncultured Clostridia bacterium | reverse complement strand
TTTTTTATTGCATTTTGCACATAAATTTATGCTGCCATACCGACTGATACAAGCTTAAATTTATTCATATATACTACCCTACTCTCATTTTCATAAAAATACGTATTCGTTATATTATATATCATTTTTTTTATAATTTCAATAGCACAATTCAAAATAATCAAACGTTTGTTCTTGGCTGATGTTTATATTCATTTTCTTAAACTGCATAAAGGAAATTTTGAAAGAATAATATTTCATAGGTGATGAAAATGCTTAGTGCTTTAATTTCTGCAATCAGTGCAAATCTTATTTATTTTATTTTGCATATCCAAAATAATTCAAGCTTTCCAAAGCCGTTAACATCGAAGGAAGAACGCGAAATGCTTGAGCGAATGGCGAATGGCGATAAAAATGCGCGAGCCATACTAATCGAGCGAAATTTAAGGCTTGTCAGTCATATTGTAAAAAAGTATTATTCTAAAACAAATGATACCGATGACCTTATCAGTATCGGCACGATAGGTTTGATTAAAGCAATAGACAGCTTTAAGGGAGACAAAAATGTCAGGCTCGCAACGTACGCAAGTCGATGCATTGAAAACGAGGTTTTAATGTACTTTAGGACGAATAAAAAAACGGCAAATGACGTTTATTTAAACGACACATTGGAAATTGACAAGGACGGAAACTCACTTACTATTGAAGATACAATCAGCAGTGACACCGACCTTGCAGATAATCTTGAAACGAAAATTCGTTGGGAAAAGGTTGCAAGAATTATTGAAAATCTTGACGATGAGAGAGAAAAGGAAATAATCATTCTTCGCTATGGCTTAAATAACAAAAAGCCTCTGACACAACGCGAGGTTGCGCAGAGGCTAAATATCAGCCGAAGCTATGTATCAAGAATTGAAAAAAGTGTACTAAATAATATTAAAAAGATGGTTGAATGATTATCTCACAAATATATTTGAACCACTGCAATCAATAGCAACCGTTAACGGAAATTTATCGAACGTCAGTTTTTTTACAGACTCACAGCCTAAATCCTCATAAGCTATAACATCACAGGAGGTAATGCATTTTGATGCAAGCGCACCTGCGCCACCTATTGCACAGAGATATACTGCCTTGTTTCTGACAATGGCATCACAAACATCCTTACTGCGTTCGCCCTTTCCAACCATAGCAACAACACCTAAATCCAAAAGGCGTGGTGCAAAAACGTCCATTCTGCTTGAGGTTGTAGGACCGCAGGAGCCGATTGCTAATCCCTCGGGTGCAGGAGTCGGTCCTGCATAATAAATAACTGCATCCTTTAGGTCATACGGCAGAGGCTCGTTATTATCAAGGCTTTCACATATGCGCTTATGAGCTGCATCACGGGAGGTATATACAGTTCCCGAAAGGATAACTCTGTCCCCTGCCTTTAGCTTCGGTGCATATTCTCTTAACTCATTAGCATTCAATACATATTCCATTATCTTTTACCTAACTCTTTTTTTAATCTTTTGTTTTCTTCCTCAAGAGCTTCTAAAACAGCGATATTCTGTTTTAGCTCTCTGTTAACTGATTTAAGCTGAAAATCAAGATTAGCATTAATTATTTCTAATTTTTGACATTCAAAATTCACATCTTCAAGCGCAGCCATAAGACGCGAGATTTCATCAGTTAATCTTTGTACATCTGTTTTCTTAATCATTTGCACCTCTGATATTTCCTTGGTAATAAAACTATATAATTACTTATTTATACCACTATAATATACGAAAAGGGTTGTAAAAACAACCCTTTTCTCATTATATCTTTATTCTTAGCTGTCGATGTCAACATCCTTCTCAAAATAACGAGAAGCAAACCAACGAACATTACGTGTATATGCATCCTCAAGCTTCTTTGTTTCAGATGTGCTTTCCTCTTCTGCTAATAAAGTCTGTGCATTAATGTCGCAAACCTTATCTTCAGCCTCGCCTACAAAGTACATAATATGATAGCCGTAATCAGTCATAACAATACCGGTATCGCCTGTCTTTCTGTCCTTGTCAAAGCACCATGCAGAGAAGCTGTTTACCATTTGACCGGGAATAACATCCTCGTATAAACCGCCGTTGCTTTGAGAGCCTGTATCAGTTGACTTTGACTTTGCAAGCTCTGAGAATGCCTTTTCTGTGCCACCATTGCTGTTCCAGTCATTGAGAATCTGCTTTGCCTTCTTTTCTGCAGCAGACCACTGCTTGTCAGTTGCCTCGGTTGCAGGTGTTTCACTATCCTCGCCAACAGGGCTTACAAGAATATGACGAACATTTACAGCCTTTCTGTCCTGAAGTGATGCAGGTTCGATGATATATACTACTGTTGTGCTGTACTGCTTAATTTCGCCTGCTTTTCTGTCACTGCTAAATAGCCAATCAAGTCCCGGATATGATAGCTCCTCGCCATCCTTCTTGTCCTTTGAGTCAGCTGTTGCAATAGCATATCCCTTTTGAATTAATGTAGTACGAGTAACGCCGAGCTCTGTTGTGAAGCCGTCATTAGCAAATGCCTTCTTCTCAAAATCATCGTCTGTATAGCTTGATGCCAATTCGGCAAAGTTTGAGCCGTCAGCCTTTAGCTTTGATGCAAATTCCTTTGCATCATCCTCGTTTGCACAATCAAAAATTCTTACATCAATAGCCTTAATATCTTCTTCATTTTCCTTGATATACTTGCTGATTTCGTCTGCAGAATATGTCTTTGTTGATGTGTCCTTTGTTAGAGTTTCCTTATAATTAGATGCAATGTACTGACGTGTTGTCTCTGTTCTGAATACACTTTCAGTAACACCCTTACCCATTGCACGAACGAGATAACCGCTTAATGTAAAGCCATACTTGTTAGCAGTTTCTTTATACTGCTTTAGAGTATCGTTAATCTGGCTTTGTTGTTCCTCTGTTATTTCCGGCTCAATGCCGTCATTAGCCTCAACAGCAGCAAGATAATATGTATAAGTATCCTCAATAGCGTCAAGTGTAAGCTCTTCCATGTGCTTTGACCAAGACATTGTCTCGTTAGTTTCCTTATCGGTGTACTCTTGCTTTGATAACGGCTTATCAAAATCAACATCAAGACCTGCATCCTTTGGATCTAAGCCGTATTGAGTGTACGTTTCCTTTTGTTGCATAAGGGTATTATACTGAGTTGCAAAATAGAAATTATAAACAGATACCTTAACCTTAGCTTTTTGGTCGCCGTTAGAAACGGTAACAGCTGTTAAGGTTTGAGCCGGTATGCTTAGAGAAGCGATAAAGCCCTTTCTTACTGCACCTGTTGCAACATAAGCAGCTAAAATAGCTATAACGATAATAACGCAAATTACAGACTTAATAATCTTTTTAGTTTGCGGAGCAATGCTGATAGCACCGCCTGATTTTGTTTTCTTCGCTGACTTTGTTTCAGCGCTTAATGAACCTCCGGTTAGTAGGTCATCATTGGTTTGCTTTTTTGCCATTTTTATTCATCCTTTTTACAGTATTCAAGGAAAAAGCGAAATTCTTTCTCCTAATTCATCATATAAAATGTATTTTACACTAAAACAGAAAATATTACAAGTATTATTTTATCAATTAGCATCGGATGTAGATTTAGCTGCAGTTGTCTTTACAACGCCGTCAGGAGAAGTCAATGCTTCTTCTTTTTTAGATTCGTTGTACTTTGCGACTGCCTTGTCAATCTTCTTGTCCTTAATCTTTACCTTTGCATTATCAACGATTTCTTTTTCGTTATCTGTTCTTATTTGTGTAATAATTGATGACTTATATTTTGGAAGCTTGTTTACAAAGAACATAATATGATAGCCGTAATCACTCTTAACAATATCAACATCGCCGTATTTTCTGCTATCGTCTAATGCCCAATTTTCAAAGTTCGGAACCATAGTTCCTTTCGTTACACCTTCATAAAGACCGCCAAACGAACCGCTTGAGCCTGATGATGTTGATGCAGTATCGGTAGTGTATTTCTCTGCAAGCAAAGCAAATGAATATTCGCTCTTGTCGCCACTATTGTACTCGTCAAGAACTTCCTTTGCTTTCTTTTCTGCCTCAGCCCAAGCCTCGTCAGAATACTTTGGACTTCCTGTTTCTGCATCGTTTTCTGCATCCTCCTGTTCAGGAGTGATAAGAATATGTCTTACAGAATAAACCTCCTCTTCATCGAGAGTTGCCATTTCTGTTTTTAGGATGATATAAGCATATCCTGTTTCATCGTCAATGTAGTAATTCTTTGAGCCAATCTTTGTTGCATCATCGAAAATCCATTTATTTATTTCTTCGCCGAATGGAGAATCAGAGCCTGTAATAGTACCGTCAATGCTCTGCTCATAGGTTGCAATAGCTTCCTTTCGAGCCTGCTTTTCAGTCAGCTTACTGTCGTTACTCATCGCATTCTTTACATCTTGTTCGATGTAATCCTTATAAACAACAGGAACTAAATCAACAATCGACTGTCTGTCTGTAATCTTTGACATAATGTCTTCAACTGTTTTCTTTGACTTTGCAGTTGTATTTTCGTCTGTTGTATCATATTCACAAGCAATATAGCTGAAATTAATCTTATAGTAATTTTCCTTGTGGGCATCAAAATAATCATCAATCTGCTCGTCATCAATCTTGTTTTGAGCAGCAAGCATACCTCTGTAATTCGCTGTGATATAATACTGTTCAAGCATTGTTTCGATAGTATCAACGGTACAATTATCGCCAAAGCTGTTAACGATATACTCGTTTAGTGAAATGCCCTCGCTTGATGCCGATTGCTTTAGCTGTTCAATTTGGTCTTCAATGTTACCCTCTTGGGTTTCTGTGAGCTTAATGCCTGCTTTTTTTGCAGAATGATAAAGAGCCGTAATCTGCTCAATCTCCTCTAATGCTTTATCCTTGAAGAATTGAGACCATGTAATTTTGTTGCCTTCTTCATCGGTTGTGAATTGCTCGTCATAGCTGATTGATGTATTTAAGTCATAGTAGCCGTATGCCGCATACTTTTCATAATAATTTACAAGGCTTGAATAATAGTAATTGAACATACCAACGCTGACCTTTTCACCGGCAACAGAAGCAACTACTGCAGGAGGATTCATTAGGGCGCCCTCCTTGCCGTTTGGAATTGTAAAATACTTAACTCCTAAAATTACAATAAGAACAGCAAGAATTCCTGCAAGAATATAGATAGGTATTTGCTTAATTTTTTTCTTGCTTAATACGATTTTGTCGCTATCGTTATTGCTTTCTTCTAAATCTGTTTCTGCCGTTGGAATTTCAAGCTCTGCTGCGTCAATTTCGAATTCCTTTCCCTCAAGAACATCATCTGAAATTGTCGGAGCTTCGGCGTCAAACTGCCACTCACTGCTTTCTTTGGCATTCTCCTCGGCAATGTCGTTTTCAGAGGTCACGTTATTAACAGACTCGTTTTCTTGATTTTCTGCTTCGTCAAGACCTTGAGTGTTATTTTCAAGCTCCTGCTCTAAATCTTTTTTATCCATATTAACTCTCCCAGCAAGTTATTTTTATAATAGATTAAAAGTATTATACTATATTTAATAAGCCATTTCAACTAAATATTTTTTGTAATTGTAAAAAATATATAACTATATTGTAAATATCTTGATACTTGCAAAATGCAGTACAATATAGTATTATGTTTGTGAAATCAAAATCAATTTTATGTTAAAATAATGAGGCTATAATTATAATTATGAAAAAGATAATTAATCAGCTTAAAGCCAACTATACGGAAAATCCCGCTTGGTATTGGCTTGTGGCTATTATATTTTTCTTTCCTATTTTGCCTGAATATGTCAGTCCTTTTTTGCTTTTTATAGGCTTTATAGTATTTAAAAGGCAATGGACAAGAGAGGGTAAAAAAGCAAAGGTCGGAACACTCGGAAAGCTGATGATGGCGTTTATGACACTCGCACTCGTCAGCACACTATGGTCGCCCACCCTGCTTTCAACCTTAGGCACGGCAGGCTTATGGTGGGGTATGTTTTTGGTCGAGGTTATGATATATAATCTTGCAAGAACGAGAAGAAAAATTGACAGAATTTTATCTACAATGGTGCTTTCAGGTGCTATTAACGGACTTGTCGGCACTATCCAAATTTGTACATACACTCTATACAGATTTGAAAAAATACCTAAGGAATGGGTGCTCGTTACTCCGTTTTATAAAGGGTTAGACAAGGCGATATACACTTGGTTGCCATTCGATATCAGGACTAACACATGGTCATCAAGAGCAAGCGGATTTTTCTCTAATCCAAATCTGTTCGCATCTTATATGATAATTGTATATCCTATTTCAATTTATCTATTCCTTAACGCAAAGGAAAAGAAGCAAAAGCTTGGATATTTCTTTTTAAATTTACTAATCAGCGCAGGTATGAGCTCGACTATGACAAGAGCAGGCTGTTTTATTGCGATTGCAGGCTGGCTGTTTATGTTCATTGCTTTAATAAAAAGGCATTGGAAGGAATTATTACAAATCTTTGTTCCTACAATTTGCATTATTCTTCCGTCAATTCTTACAAGATACGGTCTTATTTTCAAGACTGTCGGTAAGGTCAGCGGTAACGGAAGTGCAGGTCAAGAGGCTAAGGTTTCGTCTATCGCGCATTTACAGATATGGCAAAGCCTAATCGACTACATCACTCATCACGCAAAGGCATTTATTATCGGCACAGGCTTTGGTGTTGAGGAGACAGGAAGAATACTTTTAGAGGAATACGGACTCAACAAGCCACACGCACATAATTTTATTATTGAAACATGGATGAATTTAGGCATCATCGGTATGTTTATTTTGGCGGTTGTTCTCGTATGTAACTTTGGAAAGCTACTTGAAATTAATGCAAACAGCGGTAAAAAATTCACACTTGTATTTTGTGTTTTAACTGCAACAATTACATATTTGCTATACGGACTAACGGATTATATCTTTAATTCTCCAAAGCAGATTATACTACTATTCATTTTGCTTGGACTTACACAGGCGATAAGCTTCTGCTATGACAAGAATATAATCAAAGACCCCGAAACACTAATTCACGTAGCCGAAACAGATATTATAAATATGATAAATCAATAAGCACAGCAAAAAGCGTTTCCATTTGGAAACGCTTTTATTTTTACTAAATTTACAGTATTTTATTTTGCTTTTGTTTCGCAATATAGGCAACGGTATGTTCCCTTATCGTCAACAAGCCTGAATATATGCTCGATATCCTCGTTATTACAGATACAACGGGGATTTCGACACTTAATTACACCCTTAATCTCGCTTGGCAGAGATAATGTTCTTTTCTCTACCCTTTTGCTATCCTTGATAACATTAACAGTAGCATTAGGAGCAATATATGCGATAACATCAAGATTAAGGTCAATCAGCTCATTAATCTTAATAATATCCTTTGCAGTATCCTTTTTTGACTTTGCATTTGTAATGATGGCAACCTGACAGGAAAGACTGCCTAAATTTAAAATTTCATATACCTTCATTCCCTTGCCGGCAGGGATATGGTCAATTACATATCCGTTTTCAATAGCGTCAATATTCATTACAGAATACCTCCCCATTTCAGCAATGTGATAATAAGAGCCATTCTAATATATTTTCCGTTCAATGCCTGAACAAAATATTTTGCTCTCGGGTCGTCATCAACCTCTGTGCTAATCTCATTAACACGAGGAAGCGGATGCATAATCGTAAGACTGTTCTTGGCAGTCTTCAGCTTTTCTAAATCAAGGATAAACGCATCCTTATGCTTTAGATATTCATCCTCAGAATAAAAGCGCTCGCGCTGAATTCGAGTCATATAGAGAATGTCAAGTGAGTCCATAACATCCTCCATTTTCTCAACCTCTATGTATTCATTTCCGCTCTTGTCAAGAACATCGGTTTTTATATATTCGGGAACGGCAAGCTCCTTTGGAGAAATAAGAACGAACTTAACATTCTTATATCTGCACATAGCCTTGATTAGTGAATGTACTGTTCTTCCAAACTTTAAGTCGCCACACAATCCGACAGTCAAATTATCAAATGTACCCTTTTCACGATAGATAGTGAGAAGGTCTGTAAGTGTCTGTGTAGGATGGGCATGACCGCCGTCTCCTGCATTGATAATCGGCACTAATGTTTTTGAGGTTGCAACTCTCGGTGCACCCTCAAGAGGATGACGCATAGCAATAATATCTGCATAGCAGGACACCATACGAATAGTATCCTCGACACTTTCGCCTTTTGTTGCAGAAGATGAGCCTGCCTCACTAAAGCCAAGAACATTACCGCCAAGCTCGTACATTGCCGCCTCAAAGGATAGTCTTGTTCTTGTGCTTGGCTCAAAAAACAATGTTGCAAGCTTTTTTCCGTTACAGATATTTGAATATTTATCCTTATGCTCAATAATATCCATAGCAAGAGATATCATTTCGTCAATCTCTTCAAGAGACAAATCTGTTGTATCAATTAAATGTCGCATATTATTAATCCTTTCATTTTGAAAAGTGAAATTATGCTTTTGCTCCGTTAACCTCAAGATATTTCTTTATGCGATTAACATTTTCGAGGTTCTTTTCATCTTCCTCAAGATATTCGATAATATCATAGACATCAACTACCGAATATACTGGGAAGCCAAACTCCTCGCCTACCTCTGCAATAGCAGATTTTTCGGTTTGGCCCTTTTCTTTTCTGTCAACCATAACGAATACGGCAGAAACCCTTGCGCCCTCAACAGCGGATAGGATTGACATACTTTCTCTGATTGCAGTGCCTGCTGTTATAACATCCTCAACGATAACGATTTCCTCGCCTTGCTTTGGAGTATAACCTACGAAAACACCGCCTTCGCCGTGATCCTTTGCCTCTTTTCTGTTAAAGAAGAACGGAACATCAAGACCGTGCTTTGACAGAGCAACTGCAACTGATACTGCGATAGGAATACCCTTGTATGCAGGGCCGTAAAGAACCGTCTTTTTATTTCCGACCTTTTCAAAATATGCCTTTGCATAAAACTCGCCGAGCTTTTGAATTTGCTCGCCTGTTTTAATTTCGCCTGCGTTAATAAAATAAGGGATTTTTCTTCCGCTCTTTGCAGTGAAATCGCCGAACTTCAGTACGTTTGCACTCTCTAAAAATTCAATAAATTCTCTTTTATACTGTTCCATTTGTATCTCCTTAATCTACGAATTCTTTTACACATCTTCTATAAGCGGCAACAGGGTCATCGCTTGCAGTAATCGGTCTGCCGACAACGATATAGTCGCTTCCGATTTCCTTTGCCTTTTCAGGAGTAGTAACTCTAACCTGATCTCCTACATCGCCGTCTGCGAAACGGACACCGGGTGTAACAGTCATAAATGACTTTCCGCAGCTATCCTTAACCATACCTGCCTCAAGCGGAGAGCATACAACACCGTCAAGCCCTGCTTCCTTTGCATTATTAGCATACTTAACGATAGTATCGTTAATAGATGCGTTTATTAACAGCTCGTTTTGCATACGTTCCTCGCTTGTCGAGGTTAGCTGTGTTACGGCGATAAGTAGCGGTCTTGTGCCGTCCTCACGGGTTAAGCCCTCAACTGCAGCCTTCATCATATCAATAGTGCCTGCTGCGTGCAGGTTAGTCATATCAACATCAAGTCTTGATAATACAGACATTGACTTTTTGACTGTATTAGGAATATCGTGTAGCTTTAAATCAAGAAAAATCTTGTGACCTCTCTTTTTTATTTCCTTTACGATTGCAGGACCCTCTGCATAGTAAAGCTCCATACCGATTTTTACAAATGGTTTTTCCTCGGTAAACTTGTCAAGAAACTCAAATGTAGCCTCTGCTGATGAAAAGTCACAAGCAATAATTACGTCCTTACCCATTACTCAATCACTCCTATTATATCACTTAATTTATTAATACCAAGCCTTTCACATTCAAGTGGCAAAGCCTCGATTATATCCTTACAAGCATACGGATTTACAAGATTTGCGGCGCCAACCTGAACGGCAGTAGCACCTGCCATCATCATCTCGATAACGTCCTTTGCAGTCGATACGCCACCGCATCCCATAACAGGAATATTGCAGGCCTTTGAAACCTGATAAACCATTCTTACTGCAACAGGAAAGATTGCATCTCCGCTAAATCCACCCATTTTATTTGCAATAATCGGTTGTCTTCGTTTTATATCAATTCTCATACCGAGCATTGTATTTATTAGACAAATGCCGTCTGCTCCTGCCTCCTCGCAAGCCTTTGCGATAGATACGATATCAGTAACATTCGGCGAAAGCTTGATAAACACAGGCTTTGTTGTTACAGCCTTAACTGCTCTTGTTACCTCGGCAGCACATTCGGGGGATGTTCCAAAGCTCATACCTCCGCCGTGAACATTAGGGCATGAGACATTAACCTCCAAAATACCGACCTGCTCCTCCTTGTCGAGAAGCTCACAGGTATAGGCATAATCCTCAACACTAAAGCCCGAAACATTAGCAATAACACTCTTATGAAAATACCTCTTCATTTCAGGTAGCTCGTGCTCAATAACGTGATGAACACCGGGATTTTGAAGACCGACTGCGTTAATCATACCGTTTTTGCACTCGGCAATTCTCGGTGTTGGATTACCGAAGCGAGCGTCCTTTGTTGTACCCTTGAATGAAAAAGAGCCGAGAATATTTATGTCATAATAATCCTTAAATTCTTTGCCGAAGCCAAAAGTACCCGATGCGGGAACAATAGGGTTATCCATTTCCATTCCGGCAAGGTTTACCGATAAATCTACCATATAATCTCCTCCCTTACCAAAACGGGACCATCCTTGCAAATTCGCTTATTTCCATACTTTGTTTTACAGCTGCAACCCATACAAGCGCCAAAGCCACAGCCCATACGCTCCTCAAAGCTATACTGTCCCGATGTAGCTACCTTTGACTCAATCGCCTTAAACATTGGCATTGGACCACAGGTATAGAAATAGTCATAGTCATCGGTAAACGCGTCTGTAACAAAGCCTTTAATTCCGTAAGAGCCGTCAACGGTAGTCACTCTAACCTCAACACCGAGAGCCTTAAACTCGTTTTCATAGAATATTTCATCCTTTGTGTTAAAGCCGAGAATAACGGTAGGAGTTTTTCCTGCCTCGACAAGCCTTTTGCAAAGATTGTACATAGGAGGAACACCCACGCCTCCACCGATTAGCATAGG
>CALZMC010000002.1 GCA_945788455.1 uncultured Clostridia bacterium | reverse complement strand
CGAAAAAGCTCAATGGAATTGAAATAACGAGTGCACAGGGGCAGGATACTACGATAGCAGACAGTCCGCGATAAATCCATTCCTTCCACTCTCCACCGAAAAACAGCGGAGGCACAATAATAATCAGCAGCGAAATCAGACAAACAATAGGAGTATAAACTCGCGCAAATCTTCTAATAAACTGCTCGGCATTAGACTTTTTGTCCTCAGCATCCTCGAGCATATCAAGGATTTTTGCAACTGTTGACTCCTTATATTCCTTTGTTGCCTCAACGGTAATTGCACCGTCAATATTGACCGAGCCTGCAAGAACCTCGTCCCCTGCCGATTTTGTGACAGGGATTGACTCGCCTGTCAGCGCCTTCATATCAATCTCGGCACAGCCGTCAACAATTCTGCCGTCAACGTCAATTTTTTCGCCCGGCTTAATTATCATCAGCTCGCCGATTTTTACATCACTCGGCTCGACAACAATTTCCTTTCCGTCTCTTCTAACAGTAACGGAATGTGGCTGAAGCTCAAGCATATCCTTAATTGACCTACGGCTTCGCTGAACTGCAAGGCTCTGCAAAAATTCGCCGATAGTAAACAGGAACATTACGGCACAGCCCTCGGTATATTCGCCGACAGCGAACGCACCGAGCGATGCAACACTCATCAAAAAGTTCTCGTTGAAAACATCACGGTGCATAATGCCCTGGACGGCTTCCTTAATAATATTAAAGCCAACAAGAATATAAGAAATGCCAAAGCATAGGAGATATACAAAGCTCGGCACATTAATAATACCTTTTTCTGTCAGCTCACAAAGTATGTAGCCGATAACGAGTAACGCACCGCCTACACCTACCTTGAATGCAAACTCGCCCTTGTTCAGCTCCTCGTGGGCGTGGTCGTGACCGCAGCCACAGCCGTCATCGTGATGATGACCGTCACAGCCACAATTACAGTGGTCGTGATTTTCGTGATTATGTTTTTCTTCTTTCATTTTATTCCTCCATATGCTCTCTCGCGCTGTCAATAATATGCTTAACATGATTGTCTGCTAAGCTGTAAATCACATTTTTTCCGTCTCGTCTGTACTTGATAAGATGATTATGCTTGAGTATTCTCAGTTGATGCGAAATCGCCGTTTGGCTCATACCGAGCGCATCGGCAATATCTCCCACGCACAGCTCCCCCTCAAAAAGAGCGACAAGAATTCTAACTCTCGTTGAGTCCGAAAACACCTTAAACAAATCAGCTATATCATAAACGATTTCATCATCAATGATGTATTTTTCTAAATCCTTCATAATATGTACCTCATATGAATACTTGTTCATATGAGCATTATATATCACATTGGAAATATTGTCAACATCTTTTTTTCGTCTATTGTGCCGAGCATAATGTTTTCGATTTTTTCGTTTTGCTCGGCTACTAATCGTTTCAGCTCCTTGTGGCTGATATTTGCGACCTTTAGATTGTCCATAATAATCTTTCCGTCCATTATTACATTTATATAAAGCCCCTCTCTTTCAGGAGCGAAATTAAAATCCTTTGGATTTAGCTGACGCTTGAGTGCAATCGGCTGAAAGCTGATTTTTCCTGTCGTTTCCATAATTGCATATTCTATATCGCTAAGGTCAAAATAACCGTTTACTCTTGCGCTTGAAAGCAAATCGTCAACCTGCACCCTCGCTTTTTTGAGCGCTTTTTTGTCAATTCTACCGTTTTTTACTAATATAATCGGCTTGCCCGAAATGAATTTTCGTGCCTTAATTGAACGCTCGGTAACAATAGAGAGTAAAATTCCAATACCGCCGTAAATGAGCATGGCAGTAATGCCCTTCCACCATTCGAGGTCAATATTTGTTGACATTTCTGCTGCGATAGAGCCGATTGTGATACCGATAATATAATCAAAAAAGCTCATCTCACTAATCTGTCTGTAACCGATTATCTTTGTTAAAACGAATAATATTACGATTGACGATACAGTCAAAATAATTATTTTTAGAAAATCCATATAATCACCGATATTATTATGCTCAATTTCGGTGTTTATATTTAGTGTGATTTGTGCTATAATCGTTAATATAAGCCGATAATAATTTTTAGTTATAAAAAGAAAGAAGTAATATTATGCAAAGCGATATTGAAAATATTGAAGAAATTGATGAAGCAGTTGAAAACCGATTTAAGACAGGTCTTGTACTTGAGGGCGGTGGAATAAGGGCAATGTATGAGAGCGGTGTGCTCGATGCATTTATCGAAAACCAAATCGAATTTCCTTACGTTATCGGCGTATCGGCAGGCTCGTGCAACGGTGTATCATTTCTCGGAAAAAATCTTCATCGTATGAGAGATATTAACCTGACCTATTCCTCCGACAAGAGATACAAGAGCCTAAAGTCATTTTTTAAAAACGGCGAATATGTAAATTCAAAATGGATTTTCGGCGAGCTTACGTACGAGCTTTCTCCACTCGACTATGACGAATACGATAGGTCGAATGCTGTGATGTGTGCCGTTGTTACCAACGCGCTGACGGGCAAGGCAGAATATATTTATCCAAAGGATTTCAGAAACGGCTGTGAGGAATTGAGAGCAAGCTGTGCGCTCCCTGTTGCTTCAAAGCCTGTTAAACTCGGCAAGGATATGTACTATGACGGGGGACTGACCGACTCAATTCCGCTAAAGCGTGCTTTTGAGGACGGGTGTGAAAAATGTGTTGTTATCCTAACTCAAGACAGAACATACAAAAAAATGCCTATGGGCCACGAAAAAGTGTTAAGCAAGGCTCTAAAAAAATATCCTAATATAATAAACGCTGTAAAAAACAGGCATAATATCTATAACGCTCAAAGAGAATACATTTTTGAGCAGGAGCGTCTCGGCAACGCATTTGTCATTTGCCCGAGCGAGCCACTCCACGCACCTACCCTAACTATCACGACCGAGCGCCAGGCAGAAATCTATGAGCTTGGATACAGGCAGGGGTGCGAATGTATTGAAAGGGTTAAGGCTTTTTTAAACGATTAATGATAAAAATGACGGCTAAATGCTGATTTTATGCCTAATTATAATTTGACAATTATGATGTTTATTGATATACTAAAAAAGTAATTAATTTGTCGCAATAGTGTGAAATAACGGAGAAGGTGAAATTTATGAACAAAAACAGAGTTCAGGTCAAAATCGGTGGTGCTACCTACACTATCGTTACTGATGACGACCCCGAATACGTAGAAAACTTAGCAGAGCAGGTTAACAACGAAATTAAATCTATCTGCAATTCAAATCCTTCGCTATCTATGACTCAGGCGGCTGTTCTCGTTGCTCTCGACCAGGCTGACGCATGCAAAAAAGCATCTGCATCAAGCGATAACCTCAGAGTTCAAATCAAGGACTATTTAGAGGAAAGCGCAAGAGCAAGAATGGAGGTTGAGGTTGCAAGACGCGAGGTTGAGCGCCTAAACCGTGAAATCGCAGATTTGAGAAACAGATATGCAAACAGATAGAAATAATATGAATTTTGAAATTTTGGCTCCTGCGGGCAGTATGGAGTCGCTAATTGCCGGTGTTCGTAGTGGCGCTAATGCCGTTTACCTTGGTGGTAAGGCATTCAATGCCAGACGAAATGCCGGCAATTTTGATAATGACGAGCTATGCTCGGCAGTAAAATACTGTCACGCAAGAGGGGTTAAGGTATATTTAACCCTAAATATTTTAATAAGTGATGATGAATGGGAGCTTGCCTATGATACAGTAAAGACTGCGTTAGAGGCAGGCGTTGACGCGTTTATCGTTCAGGATATAGGCGTTGCAAAAATGATAAGAGACCATTTTCCTACTGCAAGAATTCACGGCTCAACCCAAATGAGCATAATGTCTCCGTCAGGTGCAAAATTTGCAGAGAAAATGGGATTTTCGCGCATCGTTTTGCCGAGAGAAATGAGCCTTGACGAAATAAGAGAAATAAGAGAAAGCACCGACTTAGAGCTTGAAATGTTTGTTCACGGCGCGCTTTGTATGTGCGTTTCGGGACAATGCTATCTGTCGAGTGTTATCGGCTCAAGAAGCGGAAATCGCGGACTTTGTGCACAGCCCTGCCGTCTTCCTTTCAGCGCAAAAAATGACAAAAATGACTATGCGCTGTCGCTAAAGGATTTAAGTCTTGTTGAGCATTTAGGCGAGCTTGAGGGCATTACATCACTAAAAATCGAGGGCAGAATGAAGCGTCCCGAATATGTCAGCGCGTCTGTCAGCGCTATAAAAAAGGCGATAAACCACACCTACACCGACAATGACGGCATTCTTCTTCGCTCTGTTTTTTCGCGAAGCGGATTTACTGACGGCTACCTTACAGGAAAACTTGGGGCAGATATGTTCGGCACAAGGCAAAAGGAAGATGTCGTTTCTGCCAAAAATGTGCTAAAGGAAATCAGCCACACATACGATAACGAAAATCCCCTGCTTCCGATTGACCTTCACTTTATATGCAAAAAGGATAAGCCCGCAAAACTTGTCGCAAGTGCATTAGAAAAAACTGTCGAAATCACAGGAGATGTCCCTGAAATCGCGATAAACAAGCCAATGACGGTTGAGAGCCTAACCGACCGACTGTCAAAGCTCGGCGCAACACAGTTTTATGCAGATAATATTAGCATTGAGCTTGACGAGGGCCTAATTCTTCCTGCATCAAAAATCAACGATATGCGCCGTAGGGCTGTTGAAAAAATCAGCCTTGAGGACGAAAGAATTATTACTGCCCTACCGCTGAAAAGAATTAAAAAAATAGATAAAAAGAGCAAAAAGCCTCTTTTGACTGCAAGCTTTAGGAGTGCCGACCAGATACCGAATAAGCACCCATTTGATATTGTTTTTATCCCTGCCGATAGCAGTCTTGACGACTTTGTTGACAATCGCGCAGGCGTTGTTTTGCCACGCGGAATGTTCGGCATTGAAAACGAATTGAAGAAAACACTTGTAAAGCTGAAAAATGCAGGTGTAACAAAGGCACTTTGCACCAATATCGGCAACTATATGCTCGCGAGTGAGCTTGGCTTTGAGGTGTACGGCGACTTTGGACTGAACGTATATAACAGCCAAAGTGCAAATATAATCGAAAATCCTATCGTGTCATTTGAGCTTTCACTCGACAAGGCTAATCGCATTAACGCGAAGAACATAGGCATTATCGTTTACGGCAAAATACCGCTTATGCTGACAAGAAACTGCCCTGTAAAATCGAGCATCGGCTGTTTTGAATGCGGTAAAAAAGGAAGGCTAAGCGACAGAAAGGGTTATGAATTTGAGGTTTTATGCTCAAAATATCCTTGTGTTGAAATTTTGAACACTCATCCTATTTATATGCTCGACCGACTTAATGAGGTCAAGGCCGACTTTTTGCATTTTAGCTTTTCCACAGAAAATGTAAAGGATGTTGAAAACATAATAAAGCTATATAATTCGGGAGAAAAGCCGAGCTTTAAATACACAAGAGGTTTATATCAAAGAGGTACATTATAATGATAATTCTTGCATCAAAATCGCCGAGAAGAAAAGAGCTTTTATCAATTATCACGCCTGATTTTGAAATAAAAAGCGCCGATGTTGACGAAACGCTTGACGATAATATGACTCCTGCTAAGGCAGTTGAACATCTGTCAAAAATCAAGGCTTTGCCCTTTAAAAACGGCATTGACACAGTTATAGGCGCAGACACGGTTGTTTCGGTCGATAACGAAATTCTCGGAAAGCCGATTGATGACAATGACGCGTTCAATATGCTAAAAAAATTAAGCGGACGATACCATAGCGTTTTTACAGGTGTGACAGTTATCAAGGGTGAGATTGAAGCCACCTTCAGCGTTGAAACAAAGGTTAAATTTTTTGACCTTAGCGATGACGAAATAAAAAAATATATCGCAACGGGAGAATGTCGCGACAAGGCAGGTGCGTACGGAATTCAAGGCTACGGCTCGCTTTTGGTAGAAAAAATTGACGGCGATTACTTTAATGTTGTCGGACTGCCTATAAGCAAATTAAATAAATATCTGCAAATATAAGCACTTTTAACAAACGCACATAGCTATTGTTATAAACTTTTAGATATTAGACAAAAATCTATATATAGTATGTTAATTAGCAAATTTTTCTTGAAATTTATAAAAAATAATGATATTATTAATAGTGGATATTAATTAGCTAAAAAAACAATTATACATAAATTCTATTTTGACAGGAGGTTTTTTATGGCAGCAGATTTACATTGCCACACAAAGTTAAGTGACGGCTCAATAGGAATCGAAGACCTAATAGTAATAGCACAAAAAAGCGGAATTGACACTATTGCCATAACAGACCACGACTGTCTTGCAGGCACTGTCAGAGGACAGGTAATCGGAAAAAGATACGGTGTAAACATCATTCCGGGTGTTGAGCTTTCTGCATTCGACAGTGAGGTTGGAAAAAAGGTTCATATTCTGTGCTATCTCGCAGAAAAGCCTGACAGACTTGAGGGATTGTGCAAGCGTACTGCCGTTGCAAGAAAAAGAGCAGGCCAGATTATGATGCTCAAGGTTGCGGCAAGATTTCCTATTTCTAACGATTTCATAATCAGCCACGCTTCAGGCTCAACAAACCTATTTAAGCAACATATTATGCATTCGCTTATGGACGCAGGATATACAAGTGAGATTTACGGCGACTTATTTAACGCGCTGTTCGACCCAAGCAGTGAGACTAATCTTCTCGCTCCCGTAAAATATCCTGAGGTTAGCGAGGTTATTGAGGAAATTCATAATGCGGGCGGTATTGCTGTTCTTGCCCACCCTAACCACTATGACAACACTCCCGAGCTTGACAAGTATGTTGAGCTTGGACTTGACGGTGTTGAGGTTTGGTGTCCTACTGCTAATGACGAGCAGATTGAGGAGCTTTCAAAGTATTGCAAGAAGAATAAGCTTCTTATGACAGGTGGCTCTGATTTTCACGGAATTTACGGACGAAAGACAGTAACTCTCGGCACCTGTGTTACTCCCGATGAGCATCTGGACAAGCTTATGGGCTACAAGGCAAAAATGAAGAGAGCAAGACGCAAGGCAGAAAAGGAAGCACAAAAGCTTGCTGAAGAATAATAGCCGAAATATAAAAAATATTATTATAAAAACGAGGTAAATTTTTACCTCGTTTTCGTTTTGTTGTTATGAAAAAAGCACCTACAATCAAGTGATTGCAGGTGCTTAAATTTTATGTTGGATATTTATTATTTTGTTTCCTTTGGAGTATAGTCGAAGCTTGATGCGTCATAGCCAAAATACTTTTCAACGATAGGAGTGAACTCGTCAGCATCGTTATAGTCAGGGCTTTGAAGCTCATAAATCGCATTGTTGATAGGGTCCTTATACCAATCCCATTTCTTTACGCAATATACATAGCTGATATTATCAAGCTCGCCGTCAAGAGTCTTAAATGAGTCCCTGCCGTCAAGCTTATTAAATGTGAATTCATCAATTACAAGAGCCTGAATTTTGCCCTTTGATAAATCCTCGCTTGCCTTCTTAATATCGCTTTGCTTATACTCTGTTACACTCTTGCAGTTATTCTTAATAGTTGAATGATTATCAAGTGCAGTCTTTGCAACACCCGAGATAACGCCGACATTTCTGCCGTTAAGCTCGTTATAGCCTGCAACAGCACCGTCAGCACGGGTAATTGTAATTACTCTGTTGTTAATAACATCATCGGTAAATGTGTATGTTTCGTTGACATCGCCGACATTCTTTTGAACTCCGCCAATCATAACATAAGCAATACAGTCCTCGCCGTTAGCGTCAGTATAGTAAACATCCTCGCCGAGTCTGTAATCCTTGTCAACCTTGACGAACATAAATGTTTTCCACTCATTTTTAATATCGTCAAAAATAGTTCTGAACACCTCTACGTCAAAGCCCTCAAGCTTTCCCGTTTCTTTATCGGTATAAATAAACGGAGCGTTCTCCTCGGTATATGCGATAAGCATAGTTTCCTTTGTGATATCCTCTTGATTTGTAATTTCTGCACTCTTCTTTGAGCCTGAACAGCCTGCAAAGCACAGAACAACAAACATAACAGCAAGCATTAATGCTAAAACTCTTTTCATAATTTTCATATTCTTATCCTCCTTAATGGATAACTTACATTTAATTTTATAATATAATCAAATTAAAGTCAATAGAATATAAATACTTAAATTATATTTTAAAATAATTGACAAAAGCAATTTTCAATATTAAAATAACTATAATTAACTAAAAACCGTATAAGTACAAAATATTTTTGTATATAAAAGGAATTGAGGCGATATAATGTTAACTCTCGACAGAGTTTATTCTGCAAAAAATGTTTTAAGTAAGGTCGTAAGAAAAACTGATATGATTTTAGCACGAGACATTTGCAAAAATTCAGATGTTTATCTAAAAACAGAAAATTTACAGGTCACAGGCTCGTTCAAAATTCGTGGCTCATACTTTAAAATCAGTCAACTGAGCGATGAAGAAAAGGCAAAAGGTGTAATCGCCTGCTCTGCCGGAAATCACGCACAGGGTGTTGCTCTCGCTGCAACAAAGAACGGTATAAAATCGTTAATCTGTCTTCCTGACGGCGCACCCATCAGCAAGGTTGAGGCAACAAAAAGATACGGTGCCGAGGTGTGTCTTGTTAAGGGAGTATATGATGACGCATACAAAAAGGCGCTTGAGCTAAAGGACGAAATGGGCTACACATTTATTCATCCGTTCAATGACCCTGACGTTATTGCAGGTCAAGGCACTATCGGTCTTGAAATTCTTGAACAGCTTCCCGATGTTGACGCAGTTGTTGTGCCAATCGGTGGCGGCGGTCTAATCGCAGGTGTTGCCTACACAATCAAGCAGATTAACCCGAAATGCAAGGTGTATGGCGTTCAGGCGGCAGGCGCGCCGTCTATGGAGAGGTCAATTCTTGATGACGAGATTGAGACGCTGAAAAGAGTTCAAACAATCGCAGACGGTATTGCCGTAAAGACACCGGGCGACCTTACATTTGATTTAGTAAAGAAGTATGTTGACGGCATTGTAACAGTCACTGATGACGAAATCGCGCTTGCTATTCTTACACTTTTAGAACAGCAAAAGCTTATCAGCGAGGGCGCAGGTGCTGTTCCCGTTGCTGCCGTTATGAACGGAAAAATCCCCGACATTGAGGGCAAAAAGGTATGCTGTCTTGTTTCGGGCGGTAATATTGATGTTACAATTCTTTCTCGCGTTGTTGAGAGAGGACTTAAAATGGGTGGCAGAACTGCAAACATTACTATCGCACTTTCCGACAAGCCCGGTCAGCTTTCGGGTGTCAGCCAAATTATTGCAGATCTCGGCGCTAATGTTGTATCTGTAAATTATGACAGCACCGACCTCGATATGAACATTACCGACTGCTATCTAAAAATCGGTGTTGAGACAAGAAATTATCAGCACATTGTTCAAATTAAGCAGGCACTAAAGGACGCAGGCTTCGAGGTTTGCGACTAATCTATATAATAAACAGACTTTGACGGTATTAAGGAGAAATAATTATGGAATATGTATCAACAACTAATGCACCAAATGCAATCGGCCCATACTCACAGGCTGTAAAGGCAAACGGACTGCTTTTTACATCAGGTCAAATCGCTATAAACCCTGCTACTAACACAGTTGAGGCAAAAACCATTGAGGAGCAGACAACACAGGTCTGCGAAAATCTAAAGGCTGTCGTTGAGGCAAGCGGTACAACTATGGATAAGGTTGTAAAAACAGTATGCTTCCTCGCCGACATAAATGATTTTGCAAAATTCAACGAGATTTACGGCACATATTTTACATCAAAGCCTGCGCGCTCATGCGTTGCAGTAAAGGACCTGCCAAAGGGTGTTCTTTGCGAGGTTGAGCTAATCGCAGAGCTATAAAGCTATGAATATTACATTTTATTCTAATGTTACAACTAAAGAAAAGGCACTTGAGCATATCAGTGTGCTGAAAAATACGGTTTATTAAAGCTAACGGCTCCCTTATGCAAGGGGGCCGTTTTTTGTTTTTTTGTCGATTTTTATACAATCCCTCAGTCGCATATAAAATGCGACAGCTCCCTTTACACAAGGGAGCCGTTTGTTGTTATGAAATTTTAAGTAGCACGGCGCCGTGAGGCTCAACCGTTGTCTTAAAGCTATTTTTATACTCGCCGATATTTTCCTTTTTCCAAATATCGAAAAACGAATATTTTGTGTTCGGCATAAGGATTTCGGTCAAGTCAAGCTTAACTGCACGAGGCTTGTCATCAGTATTGAACAAGGCAACATATTTACAGCCCTTACCGTTCGATACCCAAATGATTTCGCCCTTTTTGTTTCTTTCATTTCTCTTATGCTGATGCGCACCAAAGCTCTCACGGTGCATCTTCATATACTCATCATTCGTAAGAAGCGACAGGGTCCACTCATCATTGTCGGGCAGATTTCCGCCCATCATCAGCGGACTTTTGAATATTCCCCAAAGCGACATCATTGTAATTTGCTCGGGTTTTGTGAACTGTGTCATTCTGTCTTGACTGCCGTGACATTTGCCGTTTTTTGACAGTCTGCCGAGTGGGAGCATATCGCAGTCGGGATAATTTCCAACCTTAACCTTATCCTGCCAGATGTAGCAGCGCTCGAACATATCGTGAAGCTTTCCCCAATCGTCCCAAAAGTCGCCTGTCATTCGCCACATATTTGCATTGTCGCCGAGATGCTTTGCATTTTCAATTCGAGCAGGGCCGGGAGAAAGAGAAAGCACCATATCTCTGCCACAGTTGTCAATCGCTTTTCTTATCATCTCGACCTCATAGTAGGCAGAATAGGGATTATCCCACTGCCTAAATTCAGTAACACAGATATCATCGCACTTGATAAAATCAACGCCCCAAGACGCATAAAGCTCAAAGATAGAATTATAGTAATCCTGTGCGCCCTCACAGTTATACATACCGTACATATCGGTATTCCACAAGCACACACTAAAATGATGCGCAACCTTGCGAGCCGTATGACTGCTGTTTTTAATCGGCAAATCTGCGTGAACAGCCTGACGTGGAATACCGCGCATAATATGGATACCGAATTTCAGCCCAAGGCTGTGAACATAGTCGGCAATTTCCTTAAATCCCTTGCCGTTTTTTGCACTCGGAAAACGGTTTTCTGCAGGAAGAAGCCTGCCGTAGCCGTCCATATTAAGCTCAGTAAAGCTAAAATAGTCGTTGTCCTTTG
>CALZMC010000001.1 GCA_945788455.1 uncultured Clostridia bacterium | reverse complement strand
GGGCTTGATTTTGTTGAGAGGCTGATGGAATACAACAGAGACAGCATTGTTCTTATTGATGAGGCTTATGTTGATTTCGGCGGTGTCAGCAGTATTGAGCTGACAAAGAAATATGAAAATCTTTTAGTTACAGGTACTTTTTCAAAGTCACGCTCACTTGCAGGCTTGAGACTCGGCTTTGCTATCGGAAGCAAAAGACTTATATCTGTTATGGAGGCTGTCAAGAATTGCTACAACAGCTACACCGTTGACTCGCTTGCTATCACAATGGGCAGTGCCAGCATTAAGGATGACGAATATTTTAAGGATTGCTGTAAAAAAATCATCAACACCCGTGAGAGAGTTGCTAATGAAATGAGAGGTCTCGGCTTTACTGTTGCCGACAGCAGTACGAATTTTCTTTTTGCTACACGTGACGACCTGTCTATGAAGGAGCTATTTGAATACCTAAAAATCAAAAATGTATTCATCCGTTATTTTAATCTGCCGAGAATTGATAATCACGTTAGAATTTCTATCGGCACAGATGACGAAATGGACATATTTTTATCAAGGCTAAAGGAGTATCTAAATGACAAAGCATAAGGTATCAAAAATATTTTTGTGGATATTATATATTGTAAATATTGTGCTGATGCTTATTGCACAAATAAAAATGATTAAAGGCAGTGACATCACATCTGTAATTCCTATTTCGTTTGATTTTACTGCAATTCAGGTTTTATTGTTCAACACAATGCTTGTCGCAGTAGTTATTGCATTGATAAGTGTAATATTAATGTATCTTGTCGTTGATGCTCCGTATTCTATTGGAGAAGTTTTTTCTAACTGTGCGGGAATATTCTTAATTCCGTCAATCATTCTTTTAGGCTTTTGCATTTACAACACAATTAAAGCACCGATTATGATTGATAAAATTTCAATTATCGTTTCGGGTGTTTTGTTCGTTGCTTTAAACACTTTAGCTGTTAGCTCGATACTAACCATAGACGAGGACGAACGATTATAAATAATATAACCGACAGACAAAAAGGCTATGTAGCTCGATTGCTACATAGCCTTAATTTTATGCGATATTAGTTATCGTTAGCCTCGCTTATTACCTTTTGGGCAATATGCTCAGGTGCTCTGTCATAGCGAGCGAACTCTGTATCAAACGAGCCTCTGCCCTGTGTTATTTGGCGCATAGAGGTTGAAAATGTTGTCATTTCTCCCTCAGGCACCTCGGCAATAATTTCCTGATAGCCATCGCCTGACGGGCTCATACCTAATACTCTGCCACGCCTACGGTTAATATCGCCGATAACATCGCCCATAGCATCGTCATTAACGAGTGCCTTTAGAGTAACGATAGGCTCAAGAATTACAGGCATTGCATTAGAGATACCCTCCTTGAATGCAAGTGATGCCGCCATCTTAAAGCTCATTTCACTTGAGTCAACAGGATGATAAGAGCCATCATAAAGTGTAGCCTTTACGCCGACCATCTTGTAGCCTGCAAGAACACCCTTTTCCATACATTCCTCAAGTCCCTTTTCTACTGCAGGGAAGAAATTTTTAGGAACAGAGCCACCGACTACGCGCTCTGCAAATACAAGCTTTTCTGTATCATAAGGCTCGAACTCGATGAATACATCGCCAAACTGACCGTGACCGCCACTCTGCTTTTTATGTCTGCCCTGTGCCGATACCTTTCTTGTAATTGTTTCTCTATAAGCAACCTTTGGAGTTTCAAGAACAGCCTCAACACCAAACTTATCCTTTAGCTTTGATATTGCAACCTCAAGCTGCTGCTCGCCGAGGCCTGAAACAGTATGCTCGTTAGTCTCGATGTTATGCTGAAAGGCTAATGACGGGTCCTCCTCGCAAAGTCTTGCAAGTCCTGATGCAATCTTCTCCTCATCGCCCTTCTTTGCAGCCTTGATAGCCATCTTGTAGGTTGGAGTAGGAATATTTACGCCGTCAAGCTTAACGATATTGTTAGCCTTGCACATTGTATCGCCTGTATAAAAACCGCTTAGCTTTGTTATAGCACCGATGTCGCCTGCCTTTAACTCGCTGACATCATTCTGCTTTGCGCCGAACACCTTAACGATTTTGCCCATTTTTTCTTCCTTGCCGGTATTAGCATTAAACGGAACGGTAGAAGCATTAATTGTGCCGCTTACAACCTTAAAGAAATTGAGCTTTCCGATAAATGCGTCAGATACAGTCTTAAAGCAAACTGCTGCAAGAGGACCGTTCTCATCAGGAGTAAGCTCAACAGGCTCGCCGTTATTATCAATAGCATACTCACTGTCGGGAGACGGACAAACATCTGCAATAAAATCAAGCAACATATCACAGGCAACACCTGTTAAGCCTGACAATGCAAATACAGGAATGATAGAGCCGTCAGCCATACCAAGCTTAACACCCTTGATTTTTTCGTCCTTTGTCAGCTCCTCGCCCTCAAAGAATTTTTCCATAAGCTCCTCATCGGTAGAAGCAACCGCCTCGGCAAATACAGCCTTAACCGCCTCAAATCTCGGAACGTCCTCAGGCTCGGGAGTAACCTCCTTCTTTATGCCGTTATCGTACACATAAGCCTTATCCTCAATCATATTGTAGTATGAATGAACATTGCCCTGTGCCATAACAGGAACAACGATAGGACAAACCTGTGTGCCGAACTTTGCAACGATACCGTTAAAGCTCTTATAAAAATCTGCTCTCTCGTCATCCATCTTTGTTGCAACAAAAATCTTTGACAGTCCTCTTGATGTAGCATTTTTAAATGCCTTTTCTGCACCGACAGCAAGACCTGAGCGAGCAGAAACAACAATAATAGCTGTGTCGGCTGCACGAATACCCTCGGCACTGCCCATAGCAAAGTCGAACAGACCGGGTGTGTCGATAAAGTTAATATTCTTTCCCTTATATGTAATAGATGCTACTGCGCTGGAAATTGAAACCTTACGCTTTTTCTCCTCAGCATCAAAGTCGCAGACAGTATTTCCGTCAACAACCTTTCCCTGTCTTTCTGTTGCGCCGGCAATGTTCAGCATAGCCTCGACAAGAGTAGTCTTGCCCTTTGATGCGTGACCTACCAATGCAACATTTTTAATGTTTTTTGAATAATCGCTCATATATACCCCTTCTTTTTTTGCTTTTTTACAAAAACATCTTTGTGCATATTGTACAGTATTTTTAAACATTAGTCAATGTTATATTAATATTTTGAACAATTTGTATATCTTTTCAATGTTTTTTTGTGCAATTAAGATATATTAAAAAGCAATTATAAAAAGAACTAAGCCTAAAAAAAGCTTGGACTCGATGTCCAAGCAATTATAAAAAGAACTAAATATAAAAGGGCAAACTTTGTTTGCCCTTACACATTAATTTTTTAGTTATTTAAATGTATAGATTAT
This sequence comes from uncultured Clostridia bacterium, assembly GCA_945788455.1. Lineage (GTDB taxonomy): Bacteria > Bacillota > Clostridia > Oscillospirales > Acutalibacteraceae > Eubacterium_R. Next base: position 8,193 of record CALZMC010000001.1, on the reverse strand, counting down.
TGCTCCTTTTCTGCCGATTACTAAATCCTTATTTCCGTCAAGACAGTTATATTTCAGCACGGTATAATCATCATAGTAGTACTCCATACTGCCACCGTCCTTATACATAGCTGTTTTTATTTTTTCGTTCTTTTCGTCAAAAATGCACTTGTCAACTATGTCGTTAGGAGTGATAACCTGCTTATTCAGTGCGTCTGCCAAATCATAAACCATATCGCCCTCAACAGTTATCGTAACATCGCCGCCATAGGTATTAACCGAATAATCTTCGGCATTATATACCTTTTTCATATCATAATCGGTATTATCGTCAAACGGAATAAAATTGATTTCAAAATCCTTTTTGACAACCTGATTTTCTATATCGTTTTGTTCATCTGTCAAATTGTCTTTATGCAGTAATTCCTTTGCAAAATCAACGGCATACTGTTGCATTTCGCTATTTGTGATATTACTGTCGGTTGATACGCTGAACAAGTAGCCGTTCCAGCTACAATAAGCCTTTGAGTTATCCTTATCACACTCAACATAAAGTGACGGTGCGATATCCACATCAGCAGAATCATAAATTGAACATTCGGCCTTTCCACTCAAATACACGCCCGAAATATCCTTTTCGGCATCGTCAATCGACCTTGCTATTCTAACATTAAAGGCTTTATCGTCCTTTATTACATCAATACTATAAATAGGATTTTCGCCGTCAATTTTATTTGTGCTTTCGATTTTGTCCAAATTAATTTCCTTAAGTCCCAAATCATTTTTCATTTCATCAATAGAAACAGATGAAATCGGATTTAGAGTCTGCGTATTTTCGTTATTACTTTGATTTTGAGAATTTGTACAAGCACAAAGAAGTAATGCTACTGCGATTATGCTGATAAATGAAATGATAATTTTCTTCATCATTTTCAACCCCTTTCATACGTATAGTGTAAAAAATTGGCAAAGGTGTTGCAAATAATTTTTGAGTCTTTTATTCTTCCGTACTATTCAATATTCTTCCGTCAGGAAATTCAATTCTAATTGAAGCCTGTTCGATATTTTCCGAGCTGTTTTCATTCTCGTCGGGGAACATATCAATACATTCTATTTTCGTTGTCGTGCCATAATCATCTAATAGCTTGATATATACATTACTAACATCGTCTTGTACTGAAAAATCATTAAAAATAACATTTGTTTTATCTGAGTTTGTTTCAAGCTTTAGCTCATTTGTATATATGATTTCTCCACTATTATTTTCAGCCTCTATATAAGCATTTGTGATATTAGGCAGTCCCTCCCTGTAATAGTATCCAAATTCATTTCCAAAATCGAATGAGATGTTAGATGTAACGGTAGTTTTCTCATTCTCTATATTATCTTGACGAGTAAACGATTTACTATAATATACTCCTGTATTATCAAAGCCATAATATAATCTCGCAAAGTCAATATCAAGTTTTTCTGTTGTAATATTTGTACCGTCATCAACCGAAATATCAATCGTATAATAATGAGCGGTATCTATCGTTAATATTGCACAAAATGATTTACCCGAAAGCTCTGCTTCGATTGCATCAGGTGGCATTTTTGAGCTTAATAAATCAGTAATAGCAAAGCTAACTATCGTACCCTTAACATAAGATTTTGGGGTGTAATTAAACGAAAGCTCAATCACACTTGGATTTTTCTTATCCACGGCTGTGATATAATACTCCAAATCGTCAAGGATACTGCTTTCATTATTATCATCACGATAGATTATTTGAGTATTGTGAGAAATATCATTAATTTGACCTTGCAGATTTTGAACCAAGTCTCTACATTCAACATTTGTTATAATCAATGCGACAAAGCTAATTATGAGTAAAATACTGATAATTGTTATTCCCTTTTTATTTTTCGACTTATATTCATCAAACTGCTTTTTTAGAGCACTAAGCTGTTCTGCCGTATTATCAGCCAAATCATTATTGGCAGAATTATAAACAGGAGCAGATGTTCCAAGCAATTCATCCATGCTTGTATCAAAAAATTCAGCAAGCTCCGTCAGCTTCTTCAAATCAGGCATAGCCGTGCCGTTCTCCCACTTCGAAATCGTTTGGCGAGATACATTCATTTTTTCTGCAAGGTATTCTTGAGAAAAGTCTTTATCCTTTCTTAAATTTCTCAAGTTTTCATCAAATTTCATATCGAAATCCCCCTTTGCTATTTCAATGATACCAAATAAAGCCCCTTTTGACAATCAAAAATCACTTTCCAAAACGTAAACTTACGGTTGCGAACAATAATTAAATGTGTGTTATACAGCAAAAAAGACACTCTAAAGAGTGCCTTTTATTCTTTATAAATTGATATAATGATTTACTTTTTCTTGAACTTGTCAAAAAAGCCTTCCTTTGTGTTCTTCGGTGCAACATATGTTTTGTCAAAGCTCTTGAGTAACTCCTTCTGCTCGTTAGTTACGGTTTTTGGAATGTCAACAATCACTCTGACATGCTCGTCTCCCCTGCCCATAGCATTCAGTCTTTGGATACCCTTGTTTCCTTTTAGGGTAAAGATTTCGCCGGGCTGTGTGCCTGCAGGGATATGAAGCTCAACATTTCCGTCAAGAGTTGGAATTTGAACATCAGCGCCGAGTGTTGCCTCAACGATAGATACGTGCTTATCAAACCACACGTCATATCCGTCACGCTTAAAGTAGGCATGCTTTTTGATATTAACAACAACCTTTAAGTCGCCGGCAGGTCCACCGTTTGAGCCGTCATTACCAAATCCGCGAACGTTGACAACCTGATTGTTATCAATTCCGGCAGGGATATTAATGTCAATCTTTTTCTTCATTCTGACCTTACCCTTACCGTTACACTTAGAGCAAGGATTTGTAATAATCTTACCTGTACCACCGCAACGGCTACATGTGCGCTGAGTGCTCATAACACCGAGAGGTGTACGCTGTTGAACACTTACAACACCTCGACCGCCACAATCGGGACACGTTTGAGGAGAGCTACCCTTTGCAGAGCCTGAACCACCACACTCGCTGCAATCCATTACTCTCATAACCTCAATGGTTTTTTTGCAGCCCTTTGCGGCCTCCTCAAATGTGAGCGAAACGCTTGACTGAATATCTCTGCCACGCTGTGGAGCATTAGGATTTCTTCCTCCTCCACCGAAGCCACCGCCGAAGAATGATGAAAAAATATCTCCAAGGTCAATATCTCCGTCAAAGCCGAAGCCATCTCCACCGAAGCCACCGCCAAATCCGTTGCCTGCGCCGAAGTTAGGGTCAACACCTGCGTGACCGAATTGGTCATATCTCGCCTTTTTGTCAGGGTCGGACAAAACCTCATAGGCCTCGTTACATTCCTTAAACTTTGCCTCAGCCTCGGGATTATCGGGATTCAAGTCGGGATGATATTTTTTTGCAGTTTTTCTGTATGCTTTTTTTATTTCGTCATCACTCGCACCCTTGTTAACACCAAGGACCTCGTAATAATCTCTTTTTTGTTCTGCCATAATTATCTCTCTTGTATATTAGTTAAGTATAAGGCTTATGGTGGGACAGAAAATCCCACCACTATTGCCGTTATTAATTATAATTAGTTTTCGTCAACCTCTGTATAATCGCCGTCAGCGTATGTCTCTCCTGCACCTGCCTGACTTGGATCAAAGCCCTGAGCATTCGGGTCTGCCTGAGCAGCCTGTGCAGCCTCATAAAGCTTTTGTGATACCTCATAGAACTTGTTTTGTAAATCTTCTTGAGCAGACTTGATAGCCTCTAAATCCTCGCCCTTTAGAGCTTCCTTTAGAGTTTCTGCCTTTGACTCAAGAGCACTCTTATCCTCTGCCGAGAACTTGTCGCCATCCTCGCTGATTAGCTTTTCTGTCTGATATACCATTTGGTCAGCATTGTTCTTTAGGTCAACAGCCTCTCTCTTCTTCTTATCCTCTTCAGCAAATTGCTCTGCCTCTTGAACAGCCTTTTCAATATCTTCCTTGCTCATATTTGATGAAGCTGTGATAGAAATCTGTTGCTCCTTGCCTGTGCCTAAATCCTTTGCGGATACGTGAACGATACCGTTTGCGTCAATATCAAATGTTACCTCGATTTGAGGAACACCGCGTCTTGCAGGAAGAATTCCGTCAAGGTGGAACATACCGAGAGTTTTGTTATCCTTTGCGAATTCTCTTTCGCCCTGAAGAACGTGAACCTCAACAGATGTCTGATTATCGGCAGCAGTTGAGAAAATCTGGCTCTTCTTTGTTGGGATAGTTGTATTTCTCTCGATGATAACTGTGTTAACACCGCCCATTGTCTCGATACCGAGTGATAGTGGAGTTACATCAAGAAGAAGAAGTCCCTTAACGTCTCCGCCAAGTACACCGCCCTGAAGAGCAGCACCCATAGCAACGCACTCGTCAGGGTTAATACCCTTGAATGGCTCCTTACCGCTGAACTTCTTAATAGCCTCCTGTACAGCAGGAATACGTGTTGAACCGCCGACAAGTAAAATCTTGTCAATATCGTTCATTGTTAAGCCTGAATCCTTCATTGCCTGTCTTACAGGGCCCATAGTCTTTTCTACTAAATCAGCAGTCATTTCGTTGAACTTTGCTCTTGAAAGAGTTAGGTCAAGGTTCTTTGGACCTGTTGCATCAACAGTGATGAACGGAAGAGAAATCTGTGCTGTTGTCATACCCGAAAGGTCAATCTTTGCCTTTTCGGCAGCCTCCTTAATTCTCTGCATAGCCATATTGTCGCTTGATAGGTCAATGCCTGTCTCTGCCTTGAATTCAGCAAGAATCCAGTCCATAACCTTCTTATCAAAGTCGTCTCCGCCGAGTAGGTTGTTACCTGCAGTAGCAAGTACCTCCTGAACACCGTCTCCCATTTCGATGATTGATACATCGAAGGTACCGCCACCGAGGTCATAAACCATAACCTTCTGGTCGTCCTCCTTATCAATACCGAATGCTAAAGCAGCGGCAGTTGGCTCGTTGATAATTCTCTTAACCTCAAGACCTGCAATCTTACCTGCGTCCTTTGTTGCCTGACGCTGTGCGTCTGTAAAGTATGCAGGAACTGTAATAACAGCCTCTGTTACCTTTTCGCCGAGATAGCTTTCTGCGTCAGCCTTTAGCTTTTGAAGAATAATAGCCGAAATCTCCTGTGGAGTATATGACTTTTCATCAATCTTAACCTTATAATCAGAGCCCATATGTCTCTTAATTGATGAGACTGTTCTGTCAGGATTTGCGATAGCCTGACGCTTTGCAATATTACCGACCATTCTCTCGCCGTCCTTTGAGAAACCAACGATAGACGGAGTTGTTCTTGTTCCCTCTGCGTTAGCGATTACAACAGGCTCGCCACCCTCGATAACACTTACACAGCTGTTTGTTGTACCTAAATCAATACCAATAATCTTTGACATAATATTTGTCCTCCTAAATTAATTATGTTAATTAGCTGTTTTGACCATTGCAGGTCTAACAACCTTTTCATTTATTTTATAGCCCTTTTGGAATACGTCTGTAATAACATTTGTATCCAAGCTATCGTCATCAATATGCATTACTGCATTGTGATAGTTCGGGTCAAATTGCTCTCCGACCTCTCCAAAGGCTGTAACACCTAACTTTTCAAAAGAAGCAATCAAGCCGTTATATGTCAGCTCAACGCCCTTCTTCAGTCCTTCGTAATCTTCCTTTTCATTAGCAAGCGCGCGCTCAAGATTGTCAACTACGCCCAAAAGCTCCTTTACGGCATTTGCCATTGCGAATTGGTAGCTGTCGCTCTTTTCCTTTTCGCTTCGCTTACGAAAGTTTGCATATTCTGCTGTTACTCTTAAAAGCTGATCCTTTGTGTCATTAAGCTCCTTTTCAAGCGGATTTTCGTCAGCTTGCTTTTCGGCAGTCTCGACCTTTTCTTCCTTAATTTCGGTATCAGCTACCTTTTCTTCTTCCTTTTCAATCTTTTTCTTACTCATACGCACCCTCCCTTTGAAAGTAGAGTATTCACTGTGTTAAAAATATATTTTACAACAGGAATGATATTTTTGTAATCTATTCTTGTTGAGCCAATCATACCCAAGGTTGCCTTTTGGTTATTGCCAAAATTAAACTTTGATATGATTGTTGTTGTGTTTTTCATTTCATAAAGCGGGTTTTCGTCTCCGATAAACATAGCCGCCTGAACATTTTCCTTCGAGAATGCTTTTAAAAGTCCTATCATTTGCTCCTTATCGGTTAAGAATGACAGAAGTCTATATACATCACTACCGAGCTCGCTGTGAGACAAAAGATTTGTTTTTCCCTCGATATTTAGCTTTGTGTGGCTCGCCTCGTTACAAAGTGAGCACAGTGAGTTCAAAACAGGCAACAGGTCAAATACTCTTTCCTTTGCGATAAGCACAGAGCTTTGAATTAACGCAAGGTTTGCTTCTTTTAGCGGTGTGCCGATAAACAGCCTGTTGACTACCTCATAAAACATAAATCTAAAATCATCATCAATCGCACAAGGAACATTTATCAGCGATGATTTAATCTTACTGCCCATTGTCAGCATTACGAGAATAGCCTTTCTGTTTCCTGCAGGGATAAGGTCAACACCCTGAATACAATCAAGCTCGTCCTCCAAAACACAGGAAAATCCGGTACAATGAGTATATCCGGCAATCAATCGTGCTGCATCATCGAGCAATCTTTCAGGGTCTCCCGCGTTAACCGAAAGCTCCTCTTCAATTCTTTTTGCATCATAAGGATTAATCTCGTTTTCTTCCATAAGGCTGTCGATATAATATCTGTAAGAAGCCTTGCTCGGAATTCTGCCGCCGCTTGTGTGACGTTGCTCTAACAGTCCAAGCTCTGAAAGATAAGCCATCTCGTTACGAATAGTAGCACTCGAAACAGAATAAGGTAAAAGCTGACATAAAGTTTTTGAGCCCATAGGCTCGCCTGTTTTTAAGTAATGCTCAATGATTAGATTGAGTATTGCCAATCTTCTTTCGTTTATCAAGCTATCACCTCTTGTTCCTGATTAGCACTCTCTTTATCCGAGTGCTAACTTTGTTTATATCTTATATCGCAAATGCTAATTTGTCAATAGTTTTTTCTAAAAATTATAAAAAATTCATAATATTGTAAAAATTGCTTTGTTCATATTTACATTAGGGTATATTCTGTGCTAATATAATCTTAAAATAGTATTAAAATAAGGAATAATATTATGAGCAAAATAAATGAGATACTGAATAGTTTTAATTTTAAAGGCGAGCTTGTTTCCTATGAGGAGTTCGGCTCAGGTCATATTAATACAACCTTTCTCGCTCATTACAAAGACGAAGACAAGGATTACCAATATGTTGTTCAAAAAATTAACGACAACGTATTTAAGAATGTTGATGCGTTAATGAACAACGTTTTCGCTGTTACAAAATTCTTGAGAAATAAAATTAAGGATAACGGCGGAGACAAAAACAGAGAAACATTAAACTACATAAAAACCCGTGACGGTCAGCATTATTATAAAAGCAAGGATAACGAGTACTACCGAGCTTATCGCTTTATTGATAACAGCAAGGCGTATGACAATGTTGAAAGCGCAGAGGTTTTTGGAAAAAGCGGTACGGCATTCGGTAAATTTCAAAAGTATCTTGCTGATTTTCCGGCAAGCACATTACACGAGATTATTCCTAATTTTCACAATACGGCTTTGAGATTTGAGAACGAATTTCTTTTGGCAGTTGAGAGCGACTGTGCAAATCGCGCAAGCGAATGCAAGGACGAAATTAAGTTTGTTATGGACAGACGAAGTGACTGCTTTAAAATCATCGACTTAATCGAGAGCAAAAAGGTTCCAATCAGAGTAACCCACAACGATACAAAGCTAAATAACGTATTATTCGACAACGACAGCGACGATGCAATTTGTGTTATCGACCTTGATACTGTTATGCCGGGCTCTGCGCTATATGATTTTGGCGACAGTATTCGTTTCGGTGCAAATACCTGTGCCGAGGACGAGAAGGATACAGATAAGGTAAAAATTGATTTAGACTATTTTAAATCTTATGCAACAGGCTTTTTGTCAGAAGCAGGCGAAAGCTTTACCGATGCCGAAACAGACAATCTTGCCTTTAGCGCGAAGCTTATGACCTTTGAATGCGGAATGAGATTTTTGACAGATTATCTCAACGGAGATGT